>WTCM01000115.1 GCA_013138595.1 Methyloprofundus sp.
GTAATTCGTGATTTTATGCCGCCACAACACCAAGAATTTTATACGCAACTACCGTTTATTTTTGTCGCTCATGCCGATGCACAAGGATGGCCATGGGCTTCTATTTTATTTAATCCTGTTGGCTTTATTAGCTCAACAGATAATAAATACCTACAAATTAATGCTAAGCCTGTAGCTGGAGACCCTTTAAATGAAGCACTTAAACTGGGTCAAAAATGGGGGTTATTAGGTATTGAACTAAGTTCACGGCGTAGAAATCGCTTAGCGGCAGAAGTGAATAAAGTGTCAGCAGCAGGTGTAGAACTGAGTGTAAATCAAGCCTTTGGGAATTGCCCGCAATATATTCAACAACGTGAACTAACTCGTTTAGATCCAGATGAATTAAAACCCGCAGAAACCCTTGATCTCAGCATACTAGATACCACGGCAATTGATTTAATTAGCAAAAGTGATACCTTTTTTGTTGCTAGTTATATCAATAATGATAGTGGCTCAGCCAGTGAAGGCGCGGATGTTTCACATCGTGGCGGGAAACCAGGCTTTATCCGTGTGGATCATCCACAGTGTTTAACCATTCCTGATTATTTAGGCAATAATCATTTTAATACCTTGGGTAATTTCGTAGAAAATGCCAAAGCGGGGCTGTTATTTATTGATTTCACCCACGGTCATTTATTGACTTTAACAGGTACGGTTGAGCTTTTATGGGACTCCCCTGAAACAGAATTTTTTGCAGGCGCAGAACGCTTATGGCGTTTCCATTTAGATCATGGGCGATGCTTAAAAAATGCTTTACATCTACGTTGGAATTTAAAAAGTTACGCGCCTACCACCACATTAACAGGTAGCTGGAAAGAAGCTCACGCGGCTAAAAAAGCCCAACAATTAAAGAATACTTGGCAGGATTATCAAGTCACGCGGATTATCCAAGAAAGCAGCCTGATTAAATCATTCTATTTACAAGCCCCGAAAAATCAACGCCCTAATTTTCAAGCGGGGCAATTTTTAACCCTAAAAGCAGACATTAAAGGTCGGCAACAAATCCGCACTTATACTGTCTCTAGTGCGCCTCAAGATAATTTTATTAGAATCAGTATTAAGCACGAAGCGGCTCAACAAGAAAAACCTGCAGGTATTTTTTCCAGCTTTATGCATGAAACATTAAAAGTAGGCGATCATTTGCAAGTCAAAGCGCCTACAGGTGCATTTTATTACAGACCTTCAACATCACCCGCGATTTTGCTAATTTCAGCAGGGATTGGTATTACCCCGATGATTGCAATGGCACGGCATCTATTACAAGAAGGTATCAGAACACGCTCCATACCAGTAGTGTATTGCATTTGTTCTGCACGCAATCATCAACAGCGCGCTTTTTATCAGGAACTTAAGCAACTTGCAGAGCAATCCAATGGTTATATACAGGTTATTTGGGCACTAACCCAGCCCGAAAAAACATTAAAAATAGGTATGGATTATCATTACAACGGTAGAATTTCTAAGCCGCTATTAAAATCCTTACTGCCTGATACAGAGTGTAATGCCTATTTATGCGGCCCGAATAGCTTTATGCAAGACCAATACCAATATTTGCGTGAACTCGGTGTTGCTGATACGCAGATTTTTGCTGAAGCATTTGGACCTGCTTCTTTAGTGCGGGATAGCAAACAAGCCAAACCACTTGCTGTTGCCGAGACGGCAATTATTCAATTTAGCGATTCTAAGCTGGAACAAGCATGGAGTAAAGGCGATGGCACCTTATTAGAATTTGCCGAAGCGCATGGTTTACAGCCAGAATTTGGCTGTCGCAGTGGTCAATGTGGCAGCTGTAAAGTCAAACTTCAAAGCGGAAAAATCAGTTATCAACAGCCCATCAGCGCAGAGCTAGCGGCAGATGAAATATTATTATGCTGTACCATGCCTGCTGCAGATAAAAGTGTAGAACAGGTCAAATTGACGCTCAGCTTATGATATTAATGCTCTTAGCTAAGGGACGTGCATGAAATAATATAAACAACTGTAGGATGGGCAAAGGTCTTTTTCGTGCCCATCTTTATAGTGTGTAATCATTAAGCTGCCTGGAATACCTTGATGGGCACGCTGTCGCTTTGCCCATCCTACAGCTTTGCTTATTTCATACTCATTCCTACGTTGCTACCCGTTCATTCATACCCAAGCCCCTTTTCAAGTAGCAAGATTGATTCTTTGATTTCATCTAAGTGAGCTTTCCAATCGGCTATTTCTTCACTGCTAAGCCCTATCGTCTCAAGCTCTCTTAATTCTTCCCCTAACTTGCTCACTTTTCCCATTGCTGACTTATGCTGTTTTTTAATGGCTGCGGCTTGCTCGTCTGCTGTGGGTTCAATCGGTTTAGCTAAAGCTCTGACAGCCTCTTTAATTATATTGGTCGTGATAGGTTTATCTTCAACTTTAGCCTCAGTTGCAGCCATATCCAGTACCGCTAAACGCTCTCCTTTCGGGGCTTTTGCTAAGGCGATTAATTGCGGAGTATTTATATCGGACAGCTCAGCAGAGCTAAAGCTAGGCTGAGCGAGTGGAGCACTTAAAATATCAGTAGCTTGTTGAGCTAGCTCTTTATGCTCTGAGCCTGCTACTGAAGAATCAATAATAGGGGGAATACTTTCCGATGCACTAGGGCTTGCTGTCGTGCTAGGCGTTATATTCTCTGCAAACCCCATTAATAGTTCCTGCTGAACTTCGCCCGCTAAAGCTAATTCATTCAGTCTCGTTTTTTTCAGCTTAAGAGCGCTTGCCCCCCAAGCATGATAAGAGTCAAACCCCAGCGCGCTATACGCTTTAGTATCTCTCATTTTGTAGCAAGCTGCGATCGCCTTATCCTGCCCCGCTTTTAACTGACTAAGCCCCTCTTTGACTTGTTGCTCTAATTCTTTAGCCCGTTCTACTGTGGGTACTTGATTAATGACTTCATTACTCATGGGTAATTTACCTTGGTCTATGCCTAAAAAGTCGTTTTAGAATCGCATTAGCGTCCCTATCATACGGCTCTCAAATAGTGATTATTTTATCTTAATGTTGATTATATTGGCTATCTTATAAGAGACCTGTAACACCTCATTCTTCATAGGTAAATTCAGATTAAAGCTCGTCATTCCCGAAGTCTATTTATCGAGAATCTATGTTGAAGATAGATTCCTACTTCAGCACTGATCTTTTCTCATCGCATTCCTTGATGCTCTATCGACTAGTGTAAAAAGCCTATCAATTTCATTTTTTGTACTCGCGACTTGATGCCCGCGCACCTTCACCAGCTCAAGATCAAGCTGATCACTTAATCTGTAAAACGCCTGATACAATTCATAATTGTTCAGGAGTTTATTGTTCTTTGAGCGGTATTCCCTTTTCTCCAGCCTCTCCCGCCTGTCGGGTAAGCCAATAATATTTTGAGAGTCCGTATACACAATCACACGACAATCTATAGCAGGAATATCGTTTAACGCCCATAATAAAGTTTGTAATTCTAGCTTTGTTGAAGAGGTATCTTCAAACCGCTGCACTTTTATAGTTTGCCTCAAGGATTCCAGCGCTAAGTCTTGATCAAACACAGCAAGGTAAGCACCATAGCCAATTTTTGACTGAGTATT
>WTCM01000185.1 GCA_013138595.1 Methyloprofundus sp.
GTGTGTCTGAATAATACGCCACCAGCAGGAATTGCAGGATCAGTACATGATTTATCAGTAGTTGTTAAATTAACACCGTCATCAGAGCCTTTATTCAAAGCCATGGTAAAAACGTCATTTGGAGACAGATATAAATTAAAATCTAATACATCATTTGAATTTTCTGACTCACGAAAACGAATTTTTATCGCTTTATAATCTGTTGTTGTATTAGTAATATTAAATGAAGTGATAAAGTCATTATTAACATTGTAATAAGGAAATACCAGTACTTCACCTTCCGAACCAGCGGTATTTACCGAAACACCATGTCCACTGTTCGCTTGCGCTGCCATACTTGACAGGCCTAATACCGCCGCAGAAACTGCGGCAATTTTCGTTTTTTTAAACATCTACTTCTCCAAAATAAAAATAAATTTTATAAAATTTAATGGTCTGAGATATGATACCACTGTCCTGATGTGGAATGGTGTATCCAGTTCTCCTTGGCCCGAGCATCACTTTCAACAGCCTCAAAGCCCATACCAAGTTGTATTTTAGCATAAATTTTAATGCTTGCAACACATTTTTCTTTTATACATTCAACATCTTCAACTTCCGTTTTCTGCCATTTGCCGACCCCATGAATGGTCTTTCTGTAATCAGCAAAAGGGTATAATTCCTTATATTCTGGTGACTCATACTCATACGCGGTTTCCAAGCGCCCCTCTATTAATGCTAGCCAACGATCTTTAACCCGTTGACCTACTATTTCTTCTGGATGAGGTGCTACATACTCTGCACACCCACCCATCGTGAATATAATAAGAGAGAACAGCCCCCATATTACGGGTTGCTTAATCACTTAATCACACCTCCTATTATCTAGCTTCAACATAAAATCCGATAAATAAAACACATTAGCTTTATCACTTAAGCATCTATTATAGATATGAATTTAAAAAAAACAAGCTCTACAATCAGCAAAAACTCATTACACTTAAGCTCACATTCACACAAACACTTTAAAGCTCTTATACAGCTATGTTTCACAGCCTTTAGCGATAACAAAATAACTCAGTCTTTTTTACAAAAAACGGTTTTATGCGTTTTAAATATGCAGCCAATACTTAAAGGCCGGTTACTATAACTTCTTTTTCTTTCACTTACAATTTATAGGATTAATAGGCCTGCTTTCAAGCTTAGTGTTATTTTTTTGCCAAGTGCTCCCCAATATTTTTAGCTTAAGCCTTATTACGCCACGATTCCCATTCGCTCAAAAAAACGATCATTCGCACTTCTTGCGCCCCTAGACACACATTCTCATATTTTAAAAAACTTCTTCACTTAAATATGACTACATATTATTGAAGCAACTCTACTATATCTAAGATAATATTTTAACTTATCTATATAATAGCGACTTTTCACTTCAGTTTATTAAACCATGTTTGACATAATTATCGTTGGCGCTGGCTTTGCTGGTGCAGTTCTTGCTGAACGCCTTGCAACACAAAAAAACAAACGCATTCTCATCATTGATAAACGCCAGCACATAGGTGGTAATTGCTATGATTGCGTCGATGAACATGGCGTTCTAATCCATAAATACGGTCCACACCTATTTCACACAGATAATAAATCGGTGTTTGATTATTTAAGTCAATTTACTCAATGGAGACCTTATCAGCATGAAGTCCTTGCTTTTATTGATGGGCAAAAAGTCCCCGTTCCTTTTAACCTAAATAGCCTACATAGTCTGCTTCCAAAGTCACTTGCTGATTCACTTGAGCTTAAGTTAATTGATAAGTTTGGCTATGGCGTTAAGGTTCCTATCTTAGAGCTTCGTAATGAAGAAGATAAAGAGCTTAAATTTCTTGCTGACTTTATTTACGAAAAAATCTTTGTCAATTACACTGCTAAGCAATGGGGTAAAAAACCTGAAGATATTTCTCCTGAAGTAACAGGGCGAGTACCCGTACATATTTCTCGTGATAACCGCTATTTTCAAGATAAATACCAAGCCATCCCCAGCCAAGGCTACACAAAAGTGTTTGATAAGATGCTTGACCATCCAAACATTAGCTTATTACTTAATACTGATTTCAAAGATGTTTGCAATGTTAATTTTCAAACAGGTGTCATACAGTTCATGGAATCTGACTTTAAAGGACATTTGATTTTTACGGGCTTAATCGATGAGCTATTCAACAGTCAATTTGGAGAGCTACCTTATCGCTCACTGGCCTTTCAGTTCGATCATTTAGCCGTTGACCAGTTCCAAGAGAAAACCACCATTAATTACCCTAATGATTATGATTTTACTCGTATCACCGAGTTCAAACATATCAGCCAACAAGTTATTTCTGGTACCTCTATCGTCAAAGAAATCCCACAAGATTTTGAACGTGATAATCCAGAAAAAAATATTCCTTATTACCCCATCTTCACCGAAGAAAACAAGAAAAAATTAGAACGCTATCAGGATTTTGCCAGCCAATTTGACAATATCACACTCGCTGGGCGTTTAGCAGAAAATCGCTATTATGATATGGATGATATTGTTGCGCGCGCATTACAAGTGTTCGATGATAAATTTTCTCAATTGTAAACATCTCTCATCAAATATGAGCTGCCTGTTATATACGGACACCTCCTAAGGAACGAGGATTCAATAATACCCGAGCCTGACTGATCTTTTGGCTGCGTCATACTTTCGGGGCTTATTAAATTCTCTCCCCTAAGCACTCAAATCACGGTATTAATACGATTGCTTTTCCCAACCTAACTTTAGCTTTCTTTACACTTCATGATATATTGATCCATTGCAAGCAGGGCAATACCCCAAAGCACAGCGGGAGAACTCAATGTCTAAAAAAAACCACACAAGCCTATTATATTGTTTACTCATCTCCACTTTAGCGACTTCAAACCACTCTTATGCAGCACAAAAAACAGCTAAAATCATTGGTGGCACTCATACAGAACAGGTAAAAGTAGCAAGAATTATAGGCGGCGAGCGCTCACTATCAAATGCGTGGCCTTGGATGTCTGGTATTGTTGATAGTCATTCACCAAGTATTAATGACCCATTTTGTGGAGCAACTCTTATCGCAAAAGACTGGGTATTAACAGCCGCCCATTGCGTGATTGATGAAAATAGTAGCGATATTGAAGTCATTATCAATCACGCCCAACTGGATAGTAATGAAGGTGAACGCATCGCCGTTAAGAGCATCACGATTCATCCCTTATATGATGATTTTAATCTATACAATGATCTCGCCTTAATTAAGTTAGCAAAATCTTCAGAAAACCAAAGTATTAAAGTCCTCCCTCCCTTTAGCTCTCAAGACAGCACGCAAAAAGAGGCACTTGCTCTTGGCTGGGGAACACTATCTCGTTTCACATCTAATTATCCCTTAGATCTTTATCAAGTTGACTTGCCCATTATTAGCCACTCTCACTGCGCCAACACTATGGGAAAAGATGAAATTACTGATAATATGCTATGCGCGGGTGATGGCTTAGGCCAGAAAGATACTTGCACTGGCGATAGTGGTGGTCCACTCATTGTTTTTGATCAGGAAAGTCAATCTTGGCGGCAAGCTGGTATTACAAGCTGGGGCTACGGCTGTGCTGTTGCTAACGAATATGGCGTATATACTCGCCTTAAAAATTACGCGACCTTTATTTCCGATCATATTTGTAGCGAGCAGCAGTCACCTAGCCCAACAAAGCTCCAGCTAGCGATAGACGATAAAATAGTGAGCCTTAGTTGGGATGCCGTTAATAACGCGTCAGGCTACCGCCTACTCTACGCACCTTACCCTAGCGCACAGCCTATTTATAGTATTGATATGAATGATAAAACAAGCTTTTCTATCGAACTTAATCCCAGCAGTGCTTTTTATACGACAATTACCACCTATAGTGGTAATTGCTTAAGTGATTATTCAAATATTGAGCATTTCATTATACAATGATATATTCCGTCCCAAATAAGCCGTTAACTGTATTATCTAAATGACTTCACAGATAAAATTAAGTATTGTATTTCTGAACTTCAATAAACTAGAAGAAACCCAGTTTACCAGTCGTCAACTTAAAACACTTTGCACAAACCGTCAGGATATAGAAATTATCGCGGTGGATAATGGCTCCACCGATGGCACAGCGGAGTACTTACAACAGCAATCCCATATCACCACACTATTGCTACCAGATAACACAGGAATTGCGGGCTATAATATTGGCTTTAATAAGGCTTGTGGGGAATTTTTATTGATCTTAGATGATGACTCTTGCCCAATGAACTTAAAAGGCATAGAGCATGCGATACAAATCTTAGAGCAACAACAAGAAGTTGGGCTTATTGCCGCGCACATTCAGTCACCTGATGGCAGTCCCCAATGGAGCTGGCACTTACCCCAAAGCACACAAGTGACTCATTCACCGTTTTTTATTGGCTGTGGCTTTATTATTAGGCGTGAATTATTTGCCCAAATCGACTGGTATCCCGAAGATTTTTTTCTTTATCAAAATGAAATTGCAGTCAGTTTTCAAGTCCGCTTACAAGGCTATGACATTGTCTATGACCCTGACTGCATTATTGTCCATCGAGGTATTCCTAGCCAACGCCCCAGTGAACGACGAATTTTTTTTCCAACGCGCAACACCTTATGGCTATTACGTCGCTACTACCCACAGCCACAGCTAAGCTATTTAATTTTCTCCCGTTTAGTGATTGGCCTCATTCGAGCCATTAGCTTTGGCGAATTAAAATCATACCTAAAAGCGGTACGAGAAGGCTTAAGTACACCCATACAAAAAACCCCTCTTTCAACAAAAATTCAGCTAGATTGCCTGCCTTTTTGGAAGCAAAATAGCCTTATACACCAATTATTAAGACGCACATGAAATCAAGCCCCAAAATTCTTATTATCATCGTCACGTGGAATAAAAAAGAGTACGTCATTGACTTACTTAATTCCTTATCTGGCATTAACTTTCCTAGAGAGCAATTTGATATTCTAGTCATTGATAATGCCAGTACCGACGGCACTATCGAAGCACTAGAAGCTCAGTTTTCTGATATTCAAATCATCAAAAACCCTGAAAATATTGGCGGTACAGGAGGATTTAATACGGGGCTTGCTTGGGCTTTTGAGCAACCCGAAGGTCAATATGACTATCTCTGGCTTTTAGATAATGATGTCGTTGTACATCAAAATGCTCTGAGTGAATTAGTGCATACTTTAGAAGAAAATGCTGATATTGCAATTGTAGGCTCTACAATGATGCAGTTAGATTTTCCATGGCGTATCAACGAAATGGGAGCCTTTGTCAACCAACAAAATGGTGCTTTACTCTTTCACCGACACTTTGAAGAGGTTCCTAGCTGGAAAGGAAAATCCATACAAGAATTACTCACAGGTAATGCCGATCTCAGCCAGCTACTGATGCATTGCCAAGACAAAATGGATGTCGATTACGTTGCCGCCGCCTCTTTATTGATTCGCGCACCTGTGGCAAAAAAAGCAGGTTTATGGATGGACTTCTTTATCCATTTTGATGATGTTGAGTGGTGTTTACGTATTGGAAAAGCGGGGCATCGTATTGCCGTATCAGGCAAGTCATTGATTTGGCACCTTTCTGCAATGGCTAAAATTCCTAGCTGGATACTGTATTATGACAACCGTAATATTTTATATTTACTAGAAAAGTACAGCAACACACCTGAAGCGGCAATTAAAATGTCTAGCCAGTGGACATTAAAAAAAGCTCTTTACTATCAAGTGATTGGCAAGCAAGATTTATCTGAACTACATATACAGGCCATTACGGATTACCGACAAAATATTCAAGGAAAAAAAGACATCCAACTGCCTTATAAATTTGAAAAAATTTCAAATTTAGAGTCTGTTTTAAGCGACCCCACGATTAAAAAAGTGCTTATTCCATGGACAATCAATATGCAAGCAAGCAACATACAAGGCATCATTGTACAATCCTTAAAACAACGCCCTGAATTAGAAGTCACCTATATTGCTGCGCCGCATAATGTCCAGAGAAACCTCCCTAACTTGGCAAATGTCAGCTTAAGAGAACTACCTGCACGTTTTGTACTTCGCTATATTCAGTACTACCGTATGCGTAATCAATTTGACCTTGTTTTTCAATCTGACTACCAAGTCATTCGCCCACTTTCATGGATTGCCCCTAAAAATCTATTTGTGAATGACGAAAACTATTGCCTACGCCCTGCCCCTACACTTTCAGGCGTTATTGATAGACTGTCTGAAGTTGTCAAACTGTGGTTTCAAAGTGATCACAAATAAGCTCTATTCAGGCAACTAATTTAAGCCGCTAATAATAGCGATAACAAAGGTACAGGTGAAAAAATCGTCATTCCCGAAGTCTTTTAGTCGGGAATCTATACTTAACGTAGATTCCTGCTAACAGCATGCAGGAATGACGAGCTTTTGCACTGCTCTGCGCAGCAGGCAATAAACATCGCCATAAACCACACATAACACCTTGTTTATTAATCATGATTCCTTAACTTAAGGCAGTACCTCCCTAAGCAGGCAAATGATAAGCCTTCTCTTGACTGCCACGCTCTAAGTTTACATTATAATAGGGGTCACCAGCATCCAACCAAGCCTGCCAAGCCTCTGTAAACTGCTGCTTATCCTGAGCCACATAATCCCCCAATAAACTCATATCATGCGTAATAAACTGCGCTTGTGGCACACTCACACAGCGATAACCAAGCGCCAATGCTCTTAAGGAAAAATCAAGCATCCCATAATAGCCTTGATAGCGCTTATCTAAGCCATTAAGTTCTAACCATAAATCTCGCTGAATCACGACACAACAAGGGTGTGGCGCACTCACATTATGAGTTAATTGAGTCACAGCCATATAACCTGGTTCATGACTAGGTAAGCCTTGATAAGGGATCATTAACTCTCCTCCTTGTCGATAAGTAGCACCCGCATAATGTAACTGCCCCTCTTCGCTTACAATACTTCCGGAGGCAAGCGCAACCCCTTGAATGCTTAACCATGCCGCTAATTGAGCCACAGCACTTTCATTAACCGCTCCCAGTGCATCACTCACAATCGCGATATAAGGTTTATCAGTCTCTTCAATAGACTGATTAACAATCACCACATACTCTTCTTTAGTTAATATTTGCGCGATACTCACTAATTCTATCTCACTTGATGCGGGGCACTGAAAGTCCAATTGGTAATTACCACGCCATAGGTGCTTAACTTCAGAGGCTTTTGCAGCAATACCGCGCCGCTGCATCGCTTCGTCTAAAGCCCTAATACCTGCTTCAAAAGCATAATCTTTAGCACCACTATCTAAGGCAACAGACCCTTGATATTGTCGCCAATGATAAAGTACTTTGGGAATATGCCGTACTTGTGGATCTGTTTCGGCTGCGCGAAGTATCAAGTCATAATCTTGAGAGCCATCAAATTCTGCACGTAAACCGCCTAGCTGCTCTAACAAGCTGCGTTTATACCCCATTAAATGAAAAATATAATTACCCGCTAATAAAGTCTCAGGAGACCAGCAAGGTTTAAATAAATGTAGGTAGCGTTCCCCTTCAGGAGAAATCATATCCCGATCAGAATAAAGTATATCCACTTCGGGGTACTGTTGAATTTCCGCAGCAATAAGGTACAAAGCATCCAGTGCTAAGCGATCATCATGATCTAAAAAAATGACATAATCACCCTGTGATTTTTCTATTGCTAAATTTGTTGCGGTAGAAATACCTTGTGACTGTTCTGAAAAGTAAATCTGTATACGTGGATCACGGCAAATCGCAGACTTTAAAAGTGCAGCTGTTTCAGGCGTTGATGAACCATCATCGACCAAAATCAACTGCCAATAAGGATAAGCCTGTGCCAGCACTGACACCACGCACTCATAAAGTACTGCAAACTGGGTATTATAAACAGGTGTCACAATACTCAGCTTAGGAGGATTTTTCCAAGTCTGCGCTTTATTTTGTAAGGCTTGCCATTGCTCAAGGGTGACAGAGTGCCTATCAATCCAATATTGATAATGCTGATACTCTATTGTTTTAACGGCACTATCCCATTCATCAAAACAATAATCAATGGGAATAATAGCAGGATAAAAACGTAAGTACTCCCACGTAGACTCTTTACGTAACACCAGTGCCGAAGTAAAATTGAGCAACTTCCTTAGCTGCCGAGAAAACCAATGATTTTCCTCTATAAGAGTTGTACGCATTAACTAACATACCCAGTTATGTATTCAGAAAATGAAACTTGAATAATCTTAGAATCTAAAAACTTATTACCTAGCATATTGCCTATCCTTATTAGCAAAAAAATGACACTTAGCTTAAGCCTACTGATACCCTATAAAAACCAGCGCTTACTCTAGCTGAGTGACCTTACATATAGTATAGTATAACAATACCTATCTTACCTGTAATCAGCCACTGTCACATAGAGTTAAAGCTGTTTACCTCAATTATAATTTTGTGGAATACAATGTTAGATCGTGAATTTGATGTTTGCATCATTGGCACTGGAATAACGGGATCTTTAGTCGCAGATCATTTCCTTTCTCAAGGCGCTTCAGTGCTGATGCTGGAGCGCAGTAAAGATGTTTATCTACCTGCCAATCCCACTGAATACTGGAAAGAAGAGTGGCAAGAAATCCAAAAAGAACCGCAGTATATTATCAAAAATACTTGGGATACTGCAGAGCAACACTTTGATGATTTAGTCAGCATAGAAAATGAGCACCGAGAATTTGCCTTTCACTATAATATGAAATATGGCTTAGGTGGATCTGGCGCTGTTTGGAGCGGCGCATCATGGCGTTTAGCCGCAGAAGACTTTGCGACTCAATCACACTTTGCTTACGGGCGTGACTGGCCCTTTTCCTATGAGGCTTTGTCACCTTATTATGCGCGTATTGAACAACTGTTTAATACTTCAGGCCCTATGCAAGAGCCCGAATGGCCTTGGAAAAACAATTATAAATACCCAGCATTCAAACAAAGTTACTTAGATAAAGTCGTGGGGCGTATCTTTGCCCCTGAATACAAAGTGACTCCCAGCCCTTTTTCTGTTAAAAACATCCCTCCTAGAGAAGGCGGCTGTGTAGGGGCAAAAAACTGTGTGCGTCGCTGTCCTGCTAATGCGCGTTTCAGACCCGATACTGACATACTGTATAAATATTTACAAGATGATAAGGCTGACCTAACACTACTGATGGATGCAGCTTGCATAAAGCTCAATTTATCCAAAGATCGTCGCATTCAAAATGCTGAAATTTTACATAAAGGACAGGCTAAAACCGTTAAAGCAAAATATTTTTATTTAGCAGCAAATACCATTGAGAATCTACGTATTTTACTCAATAGCGCGGATAATCATCAAGGCAGTGTCGCGAATGCAAATGGCTTATTAGGCCATTATTTTGCCTCACATGGTGCAATCCCCATGTCCATTACGCTCAATGAACCGATTTATCCACGCCGAGGCCGCCCCACAACTTCCTCAGTTATTAATACTCTAAATCACCCTCAAAGAGAACGTATCAACTCCTATATGATGGAAATCTGGAACTTAGACTGGACGATTCCAGCAACACCTGGGGCTATTATGAGAAAATTACGTATAGAAGAATTTGATTGGGGGACTACGCTCTTCGATAAAATGAAAAATGCTGAAAATCGCTTTGTTGCAACCTATATCTTTGAAATTGAAATGCGCAAAAGAAATCGTGTGAGCTTATCAACAGTCAAAGACAAATTAGGCTTACCACTCGCCAAAGTTGATTTTAAACTCAGCACCAGAGACCGAGAGTCATACCATTTTCTACGTACAGCAGCAGAACAATTAACTCAAAAATCGGGTGTCGATTCAGTCAGAATCCCAGGTTTTGGGCTGAATGGCAACCATCCTTTAGGTGGTTATGTGTCTGGTAACGATCCTCAAACATCAGTTGTTGACGAATGGATGCGTAGCCATGAGCACGATAATTTATATATTTTAGGTGGTGGGGCGTTTAACTCAACCTCAGCGCTCAACCCGACTCATACTATTGCTGCGCTAGCTCTAAAAGCCTTAGACGACCAACGTATCCAATTCTGATGATGAATACTTTAAGCACTCATCCTAGCGATGATAAACAACAGGTATTAAAGCGATTAAGCCCTACACAAGACACGACTTATTTTCCGATAAAAATCAGTCGCCGCCATTTTTGCACGCTGTCCAGCTTAGCTTTAATAAGCGTTGCTTTACCTAGTTGTAATTTGAGTGATACGCGATTGCAGGAACTTATTCAACAAGAGCCTGAATTTAAAAAGTTTTTTAGCGCGATCTTCCCGGCAAAAGATTTACACTTAGAAAATTACATCGACTATGCACTTGATATTATTCAACGCCTACCTAGTAAGCATGCCACGCCTATCATGCATACCTACATGCAATTCAAAACACAGCTAGCAGTCAAAAGCAAAACAGCAAACGACTTCAATAAAGCGATGGGCGAGGCTTGCTTGATAGCCGTTATGGAGTCAGAGCACGGCGTAGAATGCCAATCTTCACTGGATATCATTTACTATCACCTAAGCAAAGATAGCCAACTTGGTGAAGCTATTTGGGGTAGAAAATTTTCTATTTCTGATAAAAAATGCGCTTACTGGAGTAATTATGATCAAGCTATTCGTTAAATTATCATTAACGGCTGCACTTTTTATAGGCTCAATCGAGATAGCCCATAGCCTAGAGTTAACTGATTTATCGGAGAACAACCACCCTTATACGAGTTATTCAGAGTTTGCGACTTCGGTTTGCCTGCCTTGTCATTACCACGGCATTCCTAATGGAACTGACTTACAAAAACTCTACCCTAAGGCAACTGAAACAGACATAAAGGCGATTATCTTGCCGATACTAAAAGAGGGACATATGCCCCCTAACGCACTCTATCGTGAAATACTGTATAACAAATTTTTGCAAATTGAGAATAGCTCAAGCCTAAAAAAACAGTAAAAGCGACATGTCTTTTTAGGCGCGCAGTGCAACCCATCATTTTGTGCATCAAATGATGGGTTTCGCAAAAAGATACTCTACGCAGATTATTGAAATAATCTATACATCGAAGGGATACCACCTTTTTAATCACTAAACTCTATAGCCTCTCATCTATCAATGAAGTTTCACGCTGCTCTTCTGTTTGTAATTCTAAGCCATCATAGCCTCTTAAGGTTTGCGAAGAATCAGGCCTAAATATATCTTCATCGTAATAAATTCCTGTGAGTTTACGCTTAAACTCATCGGTCACTTTACGTGCATCAAACTTATTCGCAACCACACGCGGTGTAATCACCACAATCAACTCATCTTTAATGACTTTTTTTCCTACCGACCCAAATAACCAGCCCACGTAAGGAATATCTTTTAAGAAGGGAATCCCTGTATTCGTAAAAGTATGCTGCTCATTAATCAAGCCACCTAATACAACACTTTCACCATCCACAACGGTGACTGTTGTTTGTATTTGTCGCTTTAAAATGGTGGGTGAATCAATATTAGAAGCTGTCGTCCTTGAGGCGCTATCGACACTTTGATCAATTTCTAAAACTACCATACCACTAGCATTCACTCTAGGCTTTACTTTTAATATAACCCCTGTATCTAGCATTTCAATGGAACTCGTTTGAATAGCGTCCGTTGCACCACCACTAGTATTGGTTGATTCAGTGGTTCTGATAGGGACTGAATCGCCCACTTTTATAATGGCTTCTTGGTTATTTAACACCATCAATGAAGGTGATGACAAAACGTTAATTTTATCATCTTTCGCTAAGGCATCAAAAACCAGTCGTATATCATCGGTACTATGCCCTAAACCATAAGAGAATCCCCCAGTTGCAGCGGCTACAAAGCCTGTAGCTGCTGTGCCTAATACTCCAATACCTTCCATTCCATCAGGACCGCTATTAGCAAACTTCCAGCGCACACCATAAGATAAATCATCATCTAATTTAACCGCTACAATGGTGGCATCAATTAAGACTTGTAAAGGCATCACATCTAAGTGTTTAATAATCTTACTTAGCATGCGGTATTGTTGAGGTTCAGCCATAATAATGAGTGCGTTATTAGGCTCGTCTGCAATAATATTAACGCCTTCTAAGGACGTATTCCCCTGCCCATAACTAGTTGTAACATTGGCTACTTTTCCAGACTTATTGCTTTTATTACTCATCTTGGCAATTTTTTGCCCAGGCGCTAGCGAAATAGATTTACTTTTAGTCGGTATAATTCCACTAATGACTTCGCCTAATGTTGCTGCTAACTCTACTGCATCTACATATTGCACACGATAAACAATAACCCCGCCTTCACCAATCACGCCGTTTTGTTGATCTAGCCTTCTGATCCACTTCTCCGCTTCTTTCATATAGGCTTTTTGCGGTGAAACCACTAAGATGGCGTTCAGGTGTTTAATGGCTATAAAACGCAACATGCCACTTAAAGGTGATTTCTCTCCTTTATTAAAAATATTTTCAATATCTGCGATAGCACTACCCACTTCGGTATTTTCGAGTGGATATAAGCCAAAGGACATGCCTGCTATATAATTGACATCAAAGGTATCAACCAAATCAAGAATTCTTTCCAATTCATCTTTGGTACCTGCCACAAACAAAATATTTCGTGCGGCATCAACTTTTAAAATAGCATTTTTTTGTGCAATAGGCTTAATGATCTCAGCCATATCAGTCGCCCCCACAAACTCCAAAGGAATGACTTTTATTTGATAGCCCGTTGCTAGCTTATTGCTCGTCATCATTGAGGTGTTCGCGGTATGCAAGCCTTGTGATGCGGGTTCTATTCTATAAATACCTTCACGCTTCACTAAAACAGCACCATTCATACGCAATAACATTTCTAGCGTAGGTAATAGCTCTTCTTTATGTAAAGGCTTAGTGGTTTGTAAAGTCACACTGCCTTTTACTTTAGGGCTTAAAATATAATTCTCATGCAAAGAATCGCTAAGAATAATTTTGCTAATTTCACCAATATCAGCGGCATCAAAGTTAATTGAATATTTACCGTCGCCGCTAGGCTGAACCGATACTTTGGATGATTTCCTAGACGTAAATCGCCCACTTCCGATGTACATCTTACTTGGCATCGTTTCTGCGCCAGGCTTTAGGTTCGCATCATTATCTAGTTGTGAAAAAACAGGCTTAGGTGTTAGCTCTTGACCTTGCTTTAATACGTCTTCCTGCTGCTCAGTTTCTGACAATAGCACGCCATCTTCAAAAGGTAGCGCTTCTTCAATAGGAATTTTAATGCCTAGTTTAGGCCCTAAATGAAAATTGTGAAATGATTCACAAGCAGTCAAAAAGACGTTGCTAATCAATAGTATACTAAGGACACTGATAGTTTTTTTATAAGAATTCATTCTTACTTTTTCGTTTTTCGATTAAAAGGGTTTTTATTAGTTTTCTTTCTACTGGGCTTTTTTCTAGCAGGTCTACGTTTAGAACTCGCTTTATGCTTACGAGGCTTTCTTAATAAAATATCCTCGGTATTGGTGTCTGATCCTAGAATAACGCGATCTAACTTTATTTCTTTCAGTGCTCTGCCACGCACATCGTCACCTTGCTTAAAACGCAAAAACTTTTCTTCCCCTGCTTTCGCTCTAGGGTCATGGAAAAGCGCATAAACAATGTCAGGTGTATTAATAATACCGACTAAATTTAAGGCCAGTTCTTTAAGTTCTACTTTCTCCGCTAAGCGACGCTCTTCTGGCGTTATTGCCGCCTCTTCTTCAGGAGGAATAACAGGGCGACGCTCATTAAAAAACAAGGGTCTATCTACTAATTCAGCATAGTCATCGAGTACATTATCATTTAAGGAAGACTCTGGTATATCCTGCAAGCTAAAGCTCGCACTTTCCACATTTTTGACCTCTAGCAGTAGTTGCTGCTTATAATCTTGAGCATAATCCACTTGAGCAGCAATCAATAAGCCTAATAAAATACTGATTATTAAAAAGATAGCCGCTACGGAATACTCCCACTTAATCGTTGGCATGCACTTCTTTCCTTATATAGCTTGAGACTTCCAGAGTCACCACAATTTTTCCTGTCGCAACCCTCTTACGCGTTTTTCTATCGCGCCTTTTAGGACCCGGCACAATAGTAAGACTCTCAACCATCATCAAAGGCTTCGCCGTTTCAACTTCAAATAAGATATGTTTTAACATGGACATATCTCCCGTTAATTTTACTTTAACGGTAATGCGAACTAAGCTCTCTTGATTTTTATTCGGTAATACTTGAGTACTACTGGTTTCACCGCCAGCCTCCTGTACAATCGCCTTAATACGCCGTTGTAATTCAGCAGCTGCAAGAGAGGGCTTTTGTTGGTCGCTAAAATATCCAAGAGCTCCCATTTCAGCACGCCCTTGCTCTATTTCAATCAAGACATCTTCACGACTTGCAATGACGCTTTGATAGCGTTTATCTCTAAAGACTTGCTCATCAATATCATCCAATGTTTTGCTTAGGCTATTATACCAAGGCACCAATATCAGTAAGGCTAAACTCAGCATAATACCCAGTAACAAGCCTATCGCTAACCACCGTTGTTGCTTATTGCTCAGTTTCTGAATCTGCATCACTTATTTTTTGTATCATTTCAGTTGATATTTTAAATCGCTCCAAGCCAGACCTTTTGTCTTTTGTGACAGGCGAAATAAACCGTGTATTACTAAAAAAATGGATCTTCTCTAGGGAGCCAATTAAACTAGAAGCACTTCCTGACTGCCCCGATATTTGTAGCGTGTGATTAAAATAACGTAAATTTGAAACCCAAGTATCATCTTTTAATACCTGCGTCAGCGTATTAATCACATCAATCATAGGAGGTGCCGCATTTTTCTTATCAATAATCGCTTGCGTTTCTTGATATAAATAGTCAATGCTTCTTTTAGAATCTTCTATCTCTAACGCCACTCTTTCTACTTTACGGACATGTCTTTTTAAATCATTGAGATTATCTTCTGCAACTTTTAAAGGCACAAAAAGTAAGACGGCAAACAGAGTTAAGCTCAATAGTACTGAGCTTAACATAATAAACAAAGGAAATTTACTGACCTTCTGACACAAACCATCAGGCAATAAATTATAATGAGAACTGACTGCTTCGGGAACTTTAATTAACTCTGCAGATTTAGCATAAAAAGGACGCATCCCCAAGCTTAAGCACTGCTCATACATCTCATCAAGGTCTGATTTTTGCACTAAAATCAAGATAATATGAATTAAAGCACCATTATTAACAGGACCGATCTCAATAAAATCAAAATACACCTGATCTCGACTAAAAGGCGTATAACGATCTAATTCATAGCCCATGACTTGTGCTAAATTATCCGCCGCTGCAGCAGGCAAAAAAACATCTTGCACCACCGTTAAATGGGCGGGGACACGCAGCACGACTTTAGCATCTTTATATTGCCGGTTACTTTCAATTAAACGATGTAATAAAGTTCCACCATCATTTTCGTTACTGTCAAATTCACCTAAAAAGCTTTCTTCGCCCTTATTGATATAACTTATTTTGGCACTGCTACCTTTAATTTCTGCAATAAATAAACTTTTATCACGCGCCATTGCCTCACGAAACTTGGGTGGAACTAAAAAACTTAACTGAGTTCCCCACCACTTAAAAAACTGCGATACATCAATAGTACTGTCTAAGTTTAGCATCTCAATTAACAACTCTTGCGTCGTTACTCGCTAAAAATAATGAAGAACCTTGGTAATTAGCAGACCACTTAAGCAGCGAAAAAGCTTCACTCTTATCATTGCTTTTTTTAATCACTACCATTAGCTTTTTGGTGATATTTTTATCTATTTTTGCTTCAGAAATAATCATATAAACATTACTATTTTTACTACTTCCTTTGAACCAAACAGGGTTAACAATCGGCTCGCCATTACGCTCATTTTCAACTCTTTGCTGCAAATAATCATCCACTAATTCTTCACTCGCATCAGGCAAAGTCAATAACACATCTCGTGTTGCAGTGCTTGGGTTAATTTCTTTAGTATTCGTATAAACACTTAGCATCCCTTCTAATTTTTGATAAATTTGCGTAGTCATCCCCAATACCATCTGTAACTCTTCTATACTTTGAAATTCAGCATTACGCGGTTCGTAATCTAAACCTTCGTCTTGGTATTGTTGCTGTTCTGCTCCATTCAATAAACGTAACTCATTAGCATCGCGCCAATCCATGATGGCATCACTTAAATTATCGGTCAGTGCTTCATCAAGGATTACCGAGCTGATTAATTGCTGTAATTGATCTTTAGTCGCTAGATTAATATTTAACTTACCCGATTCATCCGCAATTTGTACACGAATTTTTTTTCCCGCAAATTCAATTTCATACAAACTACCAAACGCCTTCCAGCGTAATTCCTCGTCACTACTGAACAGCATTAAAGCGGCATAATGAATACCTGCTTCAGCTAATGCTTCAGCTTCAGCCCTTTCTTTTAAACCCGATGTAATCGCCGACTCTCTTTGTATCGTCAAAGAAAAACTACTCGCCATAATAGTTAATAGGGTAATCACCCATAAAACCACAATCAACGCTAAGCCTTTATCTGTCTTCATTATCGAATAAACTTTCCGTCAGAAATACCAAAAAAGTCCCTCCCTTGCTTACTACCACCCGCGTGTGCTTGATCCACTTTTAAAGCAAGCACTAGCTGTGGCCAAACTTCACCTGAGGTTAATTCTATATCCACACTGATTAATTTCGGTAAGCGCTTTCTCTCTAGCCATTCATCCTGCCAGACAGGATCACTCTTAGTACGCTCATCATCACTATCCAAACCAAAATAAGCAAATTTTAAACGCTGTATTTTTTTTAGCACCACCACAGGCTCAATACTGCCACTAGCAAGTTCATCAATAGGAAAAAAGGGCTGAATCGCAACCATCAATTGCTTACCTTCTTCTCTAGGTGTGCGTTTAACACTTAAATTAAATAACTGTAGACCTAGTCGCCCTGCACTCGCTGGCATAGCGGCAACAAACTGCATTTTATCTCTATCCCCTTGAAATGAAAACTGAGGCTCTTCAAAGAAATCCGCATCTAAAGGCTGGGCGGCTTTAAGCTTAGATTGCAAAAAATTATGTACTACAGACGCTTCACTAATCTGAGCAATTTTTTTCTCACCTGCATTCCAGTTTTGTACGCAAATCCTTAAGCTAGCGAATAATAATAACATCATAATACTCATAATACTCATACCGAGTAATACTTCTAATAGCGTAAAGCCCAACGGCTTTGTTTTTATTATGCCAGTCATTGTTTTGCTGCGAGTCTAAGTGTGGTTAATTCAACGATACGCTCAGTCTTTCCTTCCGCCCATTGCACTTTAACAGTCACCTGAAAAGCCTCTAAACTACTGCCATCAGCATCAACACCCATTTTGCCATCATCATAAGCCTGCACCTGCACAGACCACGTATATTTATCCTGTACTTTACCGTGTCCTTTTGCCTCTTCTAACGCTGTCTCTACTCCCGCTGCAGCAAGTTTAGACTGCGCAATAATCACGGCTTGTTGGTATTCTTCTGAAACAATCGTACGCCTTAAGCCCCCTGAAAAAATATTCAGTAAAATACCTAAGGAAAAAGCCAATATCGAAAAAGCAATTAAAATTTCCAGTAAAGAAAACCCTTGCTGCTTACTCTTCTTGATCATTATATATATCCACGTGCCCAGTCAACCAATTCACATCTAATTGATGCTTGTTCTCGGCAATCTCTAAAATAATACGCCCCCCTGTTGACGAACCATCAGGAAAAAAGCGTATTCCCCCATGCGCTTCATCAACTTGCTGTGACTCTGCAATTTCTAAGCTGACTTCAATATCTTTAGCAATTTTATAGGTCTTTTTTTTGTCCGTTATTCTATAAGTATTATCTTCTAAATTGAATAATAGCGTTGTTTCTTTACTGTAGCTAAGCGCATGTCCACGGGTATACCTTAAGCCAGAAGCAATCTCTCTTGCTGCTGCATTTAAAGAGGCCGTTTTATTACCAGAACCGATATTAGGCGCGACCACGGCAGCAGTCATAGCAATCACCACAATCACGATCAATAATTCAATCAGTGTAAAGCCGTATTGTCGTCTGTATTGTTTAGAAATAGCCATAAAATATTCGCTATGAGCGAGACGGGGTATTCACCCCGTTTCCACGTTTTACCATGGCAAAAAAATAAATACTCCAAAGACCCCCCTAGCAGCACTACCATTAAGTTAAGGGAAAATATAGGATGTGTTGAGGCACGAAACGCATCTTTAGGCATTTGATGCGCTTCCTATCGTCAGCACATCCTATATCAAAAGCCCAACTTAATTGCCGTGCCTCTAGCAGAGAGAGCACCTGAAAGGAACTTTACTCCCAGCTATTAATATCCTGATCTTCACCTTCACCACCCGATGCTTCATCTGCACCATAAGAATATAAATCAAAACGCCCATGCTCACCAGGAGATGTATAATGATAATCATACATCCAAGGGTCTAAAGGAATCTTATTTTTACGCAAATAAGGACCGTTCCAAGCACGCGCTCCCGATGGTTTTTCTACCAAGGCTTTAAGCCCTTCACTACTGGTAGGGTAACGCCCTGTATCCATACGGTACATATCGAGTGCACCTGCTAAATCTTCAATTTGAACCTTAGCTGCTCTTGTTTTCGCCCCCCCTAAATGCTTCATTACCTGAGGTCCTACTAGGCCTGCTAACAAGCCAATAATGGCTAAAACAACCAATAATTCAATTAACGTGAAACCCCTTAACTTACTCTTATTTTTCATTCTGTTCTCTTTTTTAAAATTTAAAATGCTAAATCATTCACACTTAAAATAGCCGATAAAATAGAAATAATAATCCCTGCAATTAACAAACCCAACACCACAATCAAAATAGGCTCCATCATTGCTAGCATACGCTCAATGGTTATTTTAAGCTGTTTATCATAGGTTTCTGCGGTTCTTTGCAGCATTTCTTCCATTTTACCTGTTTCCTCACCCATTTTAATCATTTGGGTGGCCATTTTAGGAAACTGTCCCGACTCTATTAAAGCACTGGACATATCCTTACCTTGCTTTAAATTCTCTTCTGCTTGAGAAACGGCATTAATCAATACCAGATTACTTAAGGTCCCTTTAACAATGCCCAAGGCCGTCAAAATAGGCACACCATTGGATAATAAAGTCCCTAAAGTTCGGGTAAAGTTTGTGGTATTGACATTACGTACAATTTCCCCAAACATAGGAATTGATAAGGTCAGCTTATCCCATTGTTCTTTTCTCGGCCCAACGCTCAGTTCATAACGCATGGTAAAATACGTAAATATACCGACAATTAATAAAGCCCACCAATAGCTTTGTAACCACTCGGCAGCTCCCACTACAATTTGCGTAGAGATGGGGAGTTCCTTGC
>WTCM01000170.1 GCA_013138595.1 Methyloprofundus sp.
CGGTCATACGACCTTGAGGGTAGTTGTACGTGCGAATGCGTTCCGAACGGTCACCACTACCGACTTGCAGTTTTCTATTTTCTGAATTTTCGGCATTTTGTTTGTCCTGTTCTGCCGATAATAAGCGCGATTGTAAAACCGCCATCGCACGGGCTTTGTTTTTATGCTGTGAACGTTGATCCTGACATTCGACGACCACACCTGTGGGTAAATGGGTTAAACGTACTGCAGAATCTGTTTTGTTAACATGCTGTCCCCCTGAGCCTGAGGCACGAAAGGTATCTACACGTAAATCGCTGGATTTGATGTCTATATTATCCACTTCTTGTGCTTCTGGCATGACTGCGACGGTGCAAGCTGAGGTATGTACACGACCTTGTGACTCTGTTTCAGGGACACGTTGTACACGATGTGCGCCTGCTTCAAATTTAAGCTGTGAATACACATCTTGACCTGCAATACGTAAAATAATTTCTCGATAGCCGCCATGTTCACCGCGTGTTTCGCTGGTGGTTTCTACGCTCCAGCCTTTTTTCTCGGCATAACGCATATACATACGCGCTAAGTCACCCGAAAAGATCGCCGCTTCATCGCCGCCTGTGCCTGCTCGAACTTCTAAATAAATATTACGATTATCATTGGGATCTTGAGGGAGTAGTAATATTTGTAATTCGAGTTCTAGTTTTTCTTGCAGCTGTTCTGCGTCGGCTATTTCTTCTTTTGCCATCTCGCGCATTTCATCATCATCTTCAGCAAGCATTTCTTGCGCACTTTCGATGCTTTGCTCTGCTTCAATATAGCTGTGGTAGCAGTTTACAAGTGGGGTGATTTGTGCATATTCTTGGCTTAAAGCGCGGAACTTATTTTGGTCGCTTTGTACTTCAGGTTGTGACAGTAACGCGGCAATCTCATCAAAGCGTTCGCTGAGGTTTTCTAATCGGGTTTTTATTGAGGCTTTCATTGTGATTTTTATAGTTTGAAAATTTCACGAGCAGCGGCAATGAGGTCATGGCGTTCATTTTCGCTAGCCTTTCTTAATTGACTGCAAGGCGTGTGAATAAGTTTATTAGTCAGTGTATGTGCAAGTTGTTGCATTGCTTCTTCAGCGGAGCTGCCATTTTTTAAGGCGGCCAGCGCTTTTTGTAGGCTTTCTTGCTGCACTTGTGTCGCTTGTTGGCGATAATCTACGATCGTCGATTGCACTGTTTGTGCTTTCATCCATGAGAGGAAATGTTCGACACTGGTGTCGATGATTTCTTCCGCTTGTTCGGCTGCTTGACGGCGTGAATTAAGATTATCTTGGATAATATTTTGTAAGTCATCGACCGTATATAAGTAAACGTCATTGAGCTCGGCAACTTCAGGCTCTATATCTCTAGGAACGGCAAGGTCGACCATAAAAATAGGCTTATGCTTACGCTTTTTAATGGCACTTTCAACCAGACCTTTGCCTAAAATAGGTAGTTGACTTGCCGTAGAAGAAACAATAATATCTGCTTCTGCAATATGTAAAGGCAGTTCTGATAGTGAGATGGCATAACCGTTAAATTGACTTGCTAGGTTATGTGCATTTTCGTAGGTGCGGTTGGCAATAATAATGCGCCCGATGCCATTTTGGTGTAAGTGGCGTGCAGTGAGTTCAATGGTTTCACCTGCGCCAATCAGCACTGCTGTTTGCTCGCTGAGTTGGTCAAAAATTTGTTTGCTTAGTTGTACGGCGGCGAAGGCGACCGACACAGAGCTAGAGCCTATCGCGGTATCAGTGCGTACTTTTTTTGCGGTGGAGAAGGTGTGTTGAAAGAGTTTGCCTAAGTTTTTTCCCAGCGTGCCTGCTTGATTTGCCGTTTGGTAGGCTGATTTCATTTGCCCCAAAATTTGCGGCTCCCCAAGTACCATAGACTCCAATCCACTGGCGACACGAAACATGTGGCGAATCGAGTCATTATCTGTATGCGCGTATAGATAAGGTTTGAATTCAGAGTGTTGTAATTGGCGGTGCTGAGAAATCCAATCAATAATAGGGTCGATACTGTTTTCTAGGGTTTTGCAGTATATTTCTGTACGGTTGCAGGTGGATAAAATAGCGGCTTCTGAGATCGCCTTTTGTTGCCAAAGGTCTCTGACCGCATCGTTTAGTATCTCCGCAGGGAACGCAAGGCGTTCACGGATAGAAACGGGGGCTGTTGTATAGTCAATACCTAGAGCAAGAAGAGTCATTGAAAAGCAGTTAATTTATGGATGTGAGTGGATAAACTTGAAATCGTAAATATATCGTATATTCTAAGGAACTTTAAGGGAATAGCCAAATGTAATAAAATCTCTAGGGCTTTTTTATGTGTTAAATTAAGCTATAGCTACTGAACTCTAAGGCTTGCTCGTATTTGCCTCTCTTTATTATTAGGGGTGGCTAAGAAGGAGTTAAGAAGAAAAAATGAGTAATTGAAGAATGATTGTTGTGATTTGATCTTGCGCCTATATATTAGGTTTTAGCCGTAATTCAAAAATTAAGGAAATGGCATTGATGGTTTTAAAGGTAATAAGTGTTGTAGGATTATTAACATTGACAGCGTGTGTCGCTAAAGAATCCGTAAGTGTGCCTAGTTCGTCGGTGCTTGAGGCGGGGGATATTAGAGCAGAATTACAAGCGCCTGTGCTGGTAGAAAAAGAAACCGAGATTTCTTCGGAGGTACTCTTTTTATTGATGACGGCAGAAATTGCAGGTCAACGTGAGCAGTATGGCATTGCATTAGATGGTTATTTACGCGCTGCTCAGCAAGTGAAAGATCCTGAGGTGATTAAGCGAGCAGCAAAGATTGCACTTTTTGTGCAAGACCCAGATAAGTTAAAGCAAGCCTTGGATTTATGGCAAGAAGTAGAGCCAGATAGTGTGGATGTCAGGTTTTTAACAGCTGTTGCGGCACTTAATGCGGGTGATAGAGCGCTTGCTTTAGAGAGTATTGAGTTTGTTTTGCTTAACGATCCTCAAGTATTTGATGAGAAAGCACTTGCCTTGATTAAGAGTTTGAATGATCAGCCGAGTGTAGATTTGGCGCAAAGCATATTTGTCGAATTGAGTGCTAAATACCCAGCGAATGCACAATTATTTTTCGTGCAAGCCCTCTTAGATGCACAGTCTAATAATGTTCCGCAGGCACAGTTAAATATCAGTCAAGCATTAGCACTTAAACCTGATTGGCCTAAAGCAAGTTTGCTACAAGCGCAGTTATATATTTCTAAAAGAGACCTTGCTGCAGCGACAAGTGTTTTACAGGGAGTGGTCGCTAAACAGGATAATGTACAAATTAGAGAGAGAATTGCTCAGCTATTAATGCAGCAGGAGCGTTGGGTAGAGGCGGAAGAAGCTTTGCAGTCGTTGATTGAGAATGATCCTGAAAATGATGAATTAAAATTTAAATTAGCGTTGGTTTATTTGCAAACAAATAAAGAAGCTCAGGCAAGGGAAGGTTTACTTGCTTTAGTCACTAAAGAGCCCTTTAAAGATAAGGCTTCATTTTATTTAGCACGTATGGATGCGGCAAATAAGCGCTATAACGAGGCATTGATTTGGTTTGATGGCGTTAAAACCGAGCCGTTTAAGTATGAAGCGGAAATGAATTCCTTATTGATACTCATGGAGCAAGAGCGTTATGCGGTAGCGATTGATAAAATTGCTAGTTTAAAGGCGGCATACCCTGAAAAAATAAATAACTTCAGCTTGTTTGAATCAGAGGCTTATAGTCGTTTAGGAGAGCATCAGAAGGGCTTTGATGTATTAAGTAATGCTTTGCTAAGTGATCCTGATAATGAAAAAATTCTTTTTGCGCGCGCACTATTGGCCGATAAAGTGGGTGATATGCAGACCTTGGAAGCTGATTTATTGTATCTTATTGAAAAAGACCCTAATGACTCTAAGGCTTTGAATGCCTTGGGTTATACATTGGTTGATAAAACAACGCGCTATCGAGAAGCGCAAGCGTATTTAGACAGAGCAATTGCAATCAGGCCTAATGAACCGATTATTATGGACAGTTATGGTTGGTTGCTGTTTAAGTTGAATCGTTATGAGGAGTCTTTGAGTTATTTGCAAAAAGCGTATGAGATGGAGCCTCAGGCTGAGATAGCGGGACATTTGGTTGAGGTGTTGTGGGTTTTGCAGCGGCAGGATCAGGCTAAAGCAGTGTTATTGAGAGCTTTAGCTAAAAATCCAGAAGATAAAATGTTATTAGAGGTGCAAGTACGCTTATTGGGTGTGCGCTGATGGTGCGCAAGGCATGTCTTGTCATTTGCATTGCGGCTTTAGCAGCGTGTTCTACGGTAGAAGTCTACGATGCCAGTGTGGGGCGAGAGTTGAGTAATCAGCAAGCTTTAGACTTGGAAGAGTGGTATTTTCATGGGCGTGTGTTGATTAAAAGTGATGAATTGCTCACCGCTAATATTCAATGGCAGCATACGCGTGAAGAAGAGCAAGGGCGGTTTGCAGAGCGAGATGATATTAATTTATTTGGTGCGTTAGGGCTAGGAGCCGTAAAAATAGCATTAAATGAGCAAGAGATTTCGCTGGATACAGGGAGTGGTGAAGTGTTGCGCTCAGAAGATAAGGATGCTTTTATTGCTCAGCATGTAGGCTTTGTTGTGCCAATCACGGCTTTACGGCGTTGGGTGATTGGTACTTATTTGCAAGATGTTCCTGTGCAGGTTTTTACGGATGGTTTTGAGCAGTTAGGATGGCGTGTCAGTTATACTGAATATATGCAAGCGCCAACGGGAGTTATGCCGCGTAAAATAAAAATTAGCAAAGGGCATATAAAATTAAAACTGATTATAGATCAGTGGGGCGTAGAGAATGAATAAGCAGGATAAGTCCAATCTAGGTTGGGGTATTCGCTGGCCAGCACCAGCAAAGTTAAATTTAATGTTAAGAATCGTAGGGCAGCGTGAGGATGGCTATCATCTTTTGCAAACCGTATTTCAAATTATTGATATATCCGATGGATTGGTTTTTAGCCAAGTGAGTGATGGCAGGGTGTGTTTGAAAAATACCATTCCAGGTGTCAGAGAAGAAGATGACTTGACCGTACGTGCTGCGAATATTTTAAAGCAAGAGACGGGCTACCAAGGGGGTGTTTGTATTGATGTCGAAAAAAACTTACCCATGGGCGGTGGTCTAGGCGGCGGAAGTTCAGATGCAGCTACGGTATTAGTGGTACTGAATAAATTATGGGGGCTAGCGCTTTCTGAAACTCGATTGATGGAATTAGGCTTAGCCTTGGGTGCTGATGTGCCTGTTTTTGTACAAGGAAAGAGTACTTGGGCGGAAGGTGTGGGGGAGAAGTTAATTCCGATAGACCTGCCAAAAGCTTGGTATGTGGTGCTTAAACCGCAATGCCATGTTGATACGGGGGAAATATTTTCAGCAAAAGGTTTGACACGAGATAGTAAATCAATCAAAATACCTGACTTCAACTCAGGGCAGGTTCAAAACGACTGCTTATCTGTTGTTGAAAAGTTACATACTGAAGTTAGACAAGGCTTGGATGTTTTGTCAAAGTATGGGGCAGCTAGGTTAACAGGTACGGGAGCGTGTGTTTTTGTACAGTTTGATCAGCAGCAAGAAGCAAGGAATGCATATAGTGAGTTAGTTTCGGCTAACGAAGCTTATATTGCTGAAGGACTAGCACTTTCACCATTGCATAAGCAAATGAGTGAAATCTTTAATATCTAATTGGGCTGTCGCCAAGCGGTAAGGCACGGGGTTTTGATCTCCGCATACCCAGGTTCGAATCCTGGCAGCCCAGCCAATTATTCTTCCATATTAAATCAGCTCGGTACTCTAAATGAGTGATAATT
>WTCM01000186.1 GCA_013138595.1 Methyloprofundus sp.
GTACAAGCACAGGCGCGTTTTCCTGTCACTTCTAATGAAGAAATGAAAGGGTTTGACCATGCAAACTATACTAATCAGACGATTAGAGAACTACTGGCAGGTCGTCTCGGTGGCTATGGTGATGAGCCAACAGCTTTAGATAATAATACGCTTGCTATCTGGTTAGAAAAATTCCAAACGGCTTTAAATAGCCCCGATGCAGCTGCTGAAGATATTATTACCGAGCAAAATGTTTCTATGATGATTGCTGAATACGAGCGTTCACAAGCATTTGTCAATACACCTTGGAAGCAATATGTAGAAGGTAATAAATACGCACTTTCAAATAATGCTAAAAAAGGCGCATTATTATTTTATTCGTCTAAAGCAGACGGTGGTGCTGACTGTGCAAGCTGTCACCAAGGCGACTTCTTTACCGATGAAAGCTTCCATAATGTTGCGATGCCACAAATTGGTCCCGGTAAAGGCGATGGAATTGATGGCTCTAAAGATTTTGGACGTGCACGTGAAACAGGTTTAGAGGCTGATAAGTTTGCTTTTAGAACGCCGTCCTTAATTAATGTTGAAGTGACTGGTCCTTGGTCTCATGCGGGCTCATATACTTCACTAGCAGCGGTTGTTAAACATCATTTAAACCCAGCACTAGCGATTGAAACGTATGATGAAAGTCAATTAGCGCAATTTGATATTCGCAATATGGAGCAAATGACGGCTAATACAACCGAAGCATTAGAAGCGGCTAGCTTCTTCGCACAAGGTGAAGAGCCTGTTGCTTTAAATGATAGGCAAGTAGGCTTTATTGTCGAGTTTTTACAAGCTTTAACCGACCCTTGTACGCAAGATAGAGAGTGTTTAAGCCCTTGGATTGCAACGCAAGAAGCGGGTGATAGTGAGCAATTAAATGCTTATGATCAAGAGGGTAACTTGTTATAAAGACTCATTATTGATCCGTCAAGGCTATCGCTGTGTTGTCTATAGCCTTGACTTCTGAGCTCAGTGTCAGCATACCAGTTAGCGAAGAAAGCCATTCGAAGAAACTTGTTTTTTGGGCTCTTCCTGCTGATCACTTTCTTCTTGACTATTATCGCCATCATCAAGCTTTAGTTTTTTTGATGTCGAAGAGGCGATCTCTTTTAAAATCACAATAGAGGCGACAAGGTGCCAAGGAAGGTCAAAATATGAGAGGCTTAAAAAAGCCCCTCCCACTAAATAAGCTAACAGACCTACCCTTAACATCTTAGCTAAATCTGAAATCCACTGATTGTCTACACTTGACCTGTACTGCTTAATTAAACCAGAGCACTGTCGCCAACTGATAAAAAATATTAATAAAAATAGGGCTAAGCCTATCCAACCTAGTTCGCCCAAGATACTAAAATAAATACTATGAGCGACATAAGCCTCATGAGATCCGTTGTAGCCTTCTAGGTATAAAAAATATGTTTGACGGCTCCACATATCTAAGCCACCACCAAAAATATTATGGTTTGCGACATTAAAGGCAAGAATCCAAGCGGTTACTCTCCCCATAGCTGAGGCATCCTGATCATAGCTGCTTATCGTACTCATTCGTTCATACCATGCTTCTGGTAAAAATGAAGCGAGCAATATGACAAAAATAACGATCAATAAACCTGATAATATTTTTTTATTGCTTTGTAGCCAGTAGTATAAGCCAATAATACTAATGGCTAAAAAAGCACCCCTAGACTGTGAACCAATAGCTGAAACACCCATAAAAAAAGCAGCGAGGAGCATCAGGTGTTTTTGCCATGGCTTTGCTACCTGAGTGCGTAAATAAAACATGAAAGGGAGCACCATTAATGTCGCAATGGCCAAAGCATTATTTTCTGCCATAAAACTTTGAGCCGGGCCGTAAACCCTATATGAACCAGCCGTTAGCAAAGTAAACAGCCCCCCTTTGATGGAATAAAAGCCGATAGAAAATGTAATTACCCATAAAAGCTGCTCTAATTTTTGTCGCGTATTAATGAGCATTAGCGTTAAAAGAATAGAAAATTGAATTTTTAGAATCCTTATAAAATAAGCACTCGCAAATTCAGGGCGAAAGGCAAATATTGTCGTGATTCCGACCCAGATAATAAAGATAATAATAAGGTAAACTAGGATATTTTTAGGTAATGATTTTTTTTCTTTTGAGATAAATAAAGAAACCATCACCATAATCGCAGTCACTTGAGCAAAGGGTGCCCAAACGGCAAACCCATAGCATAAGCGGTGTGGGTTCATATAGCTTAGCCATGACCAGAGTAAAACACCATAATAAGGTTTTCTGATGGTATACCCTAAACCCACCATAACTATTCCAGCAACAATAATATCTCTCATATTTATTTCCTTATATTGACGTGGTATCTCACTTTTTTAACAAAAAATTTTAGCCCAAGTTATGTGATAAAAATTCATGAGCTAGCGGCGGCGAAGCCATGACTTAGGGTTGACTGTTTTTCCTTTTTTACGAATTTCAAAATATAGCCCTGGCCATTTTCTACCACCACTATTACCTACGGTGGCGATAGTTTCACCCTTATTAATCCAATCACCTTTTTCTTTATAGAGGCTTTGGTTAAAAGCGTACAAACTCATATATTTTTTATTATGTTCTACGATCACTAATAAGCCATAGCCTTGCAGCCAGTCTGAAAAAATAACCTTACCGGATGCAATAGACTGCACTTTTTTACCTGCCCTCGCTTTAATCACCACACCACTCCACTTTCCTCTAGCGCGTGGGCTGCCATAAGAGCGCACAATTCTCCCTTTTACAGGCCATGCTAATTTGCCTTTTAGGTTTTTAAAGTTTTGCTTGGCTGTTTTACTTTGAACTAATTGACTCTTGGCTATTTCTTGTTGCAGCTTATTAATAAGCTGTTTTAATTGTGTCTCATTTTTTTTGAGTACCACTAGCTGTGAGCTATTGGTTTTCGAGTCCTGAGTAATTTTAGTGAGTATTTGTTGGCGCTGTATTTTATTTTCTGCAAGATCCGTTTTTTTCTTTTGATTACGTTTGATAAGCTGTGTAAGCCGCTGTTGCTCCGCTTGATGCTCTTGATTTAATGACTTTAAGATAAATAAGCTATTTTCAATGCGCTCTAATTGCTCAATTTTGGTCTGATTGAAGTATTGATAATACTTCATAATACGACTTGTTCTGGCACTATCTTGTTGATTAAATAATAGCTTTAGTTGCTCTTGTCGACCTAATGCATGTGCTGCGGTGACTAATTCTGCTAGCTTTTCTTGCTGCATCAATAGCCAGCCATTTTGCACTTGAATATCTGTTTGTATGCCTTGAATGCGCTGTTTTTTTTGTGTTACCTGAGTGTCTAACTCTTGAATGCTGCGGGCAATACTTCCCTGTTGTTTCTCTATTTTTTTTAATTCAACTTGTGCAGCTTGTTGTTGTTTAACAAGTTCGGACTGACTGTGCGCAAGCGATTTTATTTGCTGTTGTAATTGGCTTAGCTCTTGATTTTTATTAGTGGCAGCCATACACCCAGTATGGCTGCCTAATAATAACAGTAAAAAGAAGGCTCTCACTTAAGCTTTATTGGTTAATAAAGAGTGACCGTCCATTTCAGCAGGTTGCTGCAGACCTAGAATAGCCAGTATTGTCGGTGCTAAATCCTTTAAACTACCGTCATCAGACAAAGACTGTGTACCCCCTACATGAACAAGAGGCACTGCGTTTGTTGTATGTGCCGTTTGCGGCCCCCCTTTAGCATCACGCATTTGTTCAATATTACCGTGATCGGCAGTCACGAGCATTTGCCCGCCTACTTTTTCTATTGCGCCCACCACTTCAGCAAGTGCAGCATCAATCGTTTCAACAGCCTTAAGCGCCGCTTCCCATACGCCTGTATGTCCGACCATATCGCAGTTAGCATAATTACAAATAATCACATCGTATTTTTGCTCAGTAATCGCACTCACAAGATGCTCTGTTACTTGTGCTGCATGCATTTCGGGTTGTAGGTCATAAGTTTTCACTTTAGGAGAAGGGACTAAAATACGCTCTTCACCCTCATTAGGTTCATCTACGCCGCCATTCATAAAGAAAGTGACATGCGCATATTTTTCAGTTTCTGCTAAACGTAGTTGTTTTAAACCTTGTTGTGCTAAGACTTCCCCTAAACTATTTTTGATTTCTACCGGCGGGTAGGCAAGTGGATAACTGAATTTTTCATGATATTCAGTTAAAGTCACAAAAGCACCTTGATGCCCTGAATGATTGCGCTCAAAGCTAGAAAAATCAGTATCCGTAATTGCCTGGCTAATTTCACGTGCACGATCTGCACGAAAGTTCATAAACACCACAGCATCATTGTCTGCTAGTTTTGTCGTTTCACCTTGCGCATTTAAAATCGCGGTAGGCTCTACAAATTCATCGGATTCATCGCGCTGATAAGCCGCTTGTAACGCTTCAGATGCCGTCGCCGCCGTGTACTCACCTTTACCTAAAACAATCAGTTGATGTGCTTTTTGTACACGTTCCCAGCGGTTATCTCTATCCATCGCATAAAAACGCCCGACAATTGAAGCAATATGCCCGACACCTAAGTCATCAATCTTATCTTGCAGCTCTTGTAGTGATTCACCCGCACTAGACGGTGCAACATCACGGCCATCTAAAAAGGCGTGAATAGCGACTTTTTTAAGCCCTTTTTTAGCGGCTAATTCTAGCATCGCAAGAATATGTTGGATATGACTGTGTACGCCACCGGGTGAAAGTAAGCCTAAGATATGTAATGTACTTTCTTTTGCTAAGGCATCATTAACAGCGGAGCATAAAGCAGCATTTTCAAAAAAACTTCCTGATTGTATGGCATCACTGACCAGTGAAAAGTTTTGCGGAACATACCGCCCTGTACCGATATGCATATGTCCGACTTCTGAATTGCCCATCTGCCCATTAGGTAAACCGACAATGCGCCCTGAGCAATCTAGCTCAGTCATTGGGTATTTTTTTTGTAAACTATCCCAACATGGGGTATTAGCAGCAGCGATCGCGTTAAAGTCCGTTTCGGGACGTACGCCAAAGCCATCAAGGATTAATAAGACGACTGGTTTTGGTGTCATGGTAAGAATTTCCTACGGGTTCTATATCGGGTGATATGCATTGCTTCAGAGTGATAAGCATTTACACAATTATTTTACTATTTTATAACAATTATAGGTTGTGTATAAAATGTAATCTTATATTTGCTAAGCAAATAGCATTCCGATTGATACCGCAGGGGTTTGTATCGTGCATGTTCCTAAGCATCTGCCATGCTAAATTCAGGCACTAATTGCTTTAATTGCTCCAAAATTGCCTCTGCCGCTCGTGTGTCACAAGCGGCCAATAAATTAGTCATCTGCCTTTCCCAAACATCTTGCTCATAATGCCTTGCTTTAGCGAGAAAGAGCTTTTCAAACCCTGTGCCGACCAGCTGCTCCTGTTCATGAAATAATTCTTCATGGAGTTTTTCACCTGCACGTAAACCAATATATTCAATTTTAATATCTGAACCGACACTCAACCCACTGAGTTGAATCATTTGTTCGGCTAAATAGCTAATTTTGATAGGCTTGCCCATATCTAAGACATAGATTTCACCGCCCGTGCCAACGGCTTCGGCTTGCATAATTAAACGACATGCCTCAGGAATGGTCATAAAATAGCGAGTGACATTTTCATGCGTGACAGTCACAGGGCCGCCAGCCTTAATTTGTTCACGGAAGAGAGGAACAACGCTACCCGCTGAATCAAGCACATTGCCAAAACGTACGGTAATAAAAGACGTATGCTTAGATAAGGTGTGCAAATTTTGACATAAAATTTCTGCGGCACGCTTAGTGGCTCCCATGATATTACTAGGATTAACCGCTTTGTCGGTAGAAATTAAAACAAAGCGTTCGACTTTTTCAGCAAGTGCAATTTCAGCAATATTTTTAGTACCGACTAAATTATTATTAACCGCAGCCAGTATTTGATTTTCTAGTAGAGGTACATGCTTATATGCAGCCGCGTGGAAAATAACCTCGGGCTGTAAATTTTGTACCATTTCTTGTAAAGCCACTCGATCAACCACATCCCCCAAAATAGCATGTAGCTTTAAGTTGGGAAACTCACGTAGTAAAGCCGCATTAATTTGATATAAATTAAATTCTGAACGATCATAGATAATCAGTGATTCAGGGGCTACGCGCGCTAATTGTCTACACAGTTCTGAACCAATAGAGCCACCCCCGCCTGTAATTAAAATACGTTTCCCAGACAAACTCGTTTGTACTTTTTCCCAATCGAGATTAACAGGGTCTCGGCCTAAAATATCCTCAATAGCCACATCCCGTAAATTACCTTTATTAACCGTATTAGACAGTAGTTCTTTTACTGAAGGTAGGGTTTTAAAAGGTATTTGCGTGCCTTCACATGCCTCAACAATTTGTCGCATTTCTACATCTGAAGCCGATGGAATAGCAATCAGAATAATATCAATATTGTATTTAGTCACATATTTGGCCACTAAATGCGTGCCAAAAAGAACTTGTACGCCCCGAATGGAACGACCTTTTTTGCGTTTATCATCATCAATAAAGGCAATAGGTAATAATAAGCCACCTTCATCTTGAATTAAATCTCTTGCGAGCATTTCACCTGCGGCACCTGCACCAATAATTAGAGTACGCTTCGCCTCACTTTCATGTCTTACCCAGTCTTTATAATAGCGATAAAAAAGTCGTGGAATACTTAAGAATAGCAGTAAGAAGCTACAGTAAAGCGGAAGCACCGAGCGCGGCATAAAGGCAAGGCGATTATATAAAAATAAACTTCCTGCAATAAAGCACACTCCAAAAAACACCGCCTTAAAAATTCTAATAAGGTCAGGTAAAGAGGAAAAGCGCCAAACGCCCTTATAAAGGCCGAAATACCAAAAAATAATAGACTGGCTAAGGATAATATAGGGTAAATAATGTAAGGCACTATTAAAAATATCTAGGGGAATAACATTTAAGTCAAAACGAAACCAAAAGGCAAGCAGCCACGCGCAGGCGACCATAAAGGTATCGTGTATTGCGATGGTTAAACGAGATCTAAATGAAAAAGTAGTTGCTAGCACTTATTGCCTCAGTTTTAAGATTATATTGGGCTGTAAAATAGGGAGTGGGTTGTCACTTCTCATGACTCACGGGCAAGTACAGAAAAAGTTTGTCATTCCCAAAGCCTTACCCAGTTGGGCGTAGACACAAGCTTTTTAGAGAATCTAGCTTGAGCATTAGACCCTGAGAACAGCATGCTGGAATGGCGATTTTTTGCACTATTCTGTAGCACGCTGGCTTGAGCTAAAGCTAAAGCGCCCACAGCTATGAAACAAGATTTTACGCCATACTTTCGGGTATTATTAAACCCTCGTTGCTAAGCTCTCTTGCGATCAGTATGGCTTTTATTATGCAGCCCGCGCAAGCAGATATCGACAGTGATTGTAACCTAATCCTCACTGTCGCACAGCAAGTCTATCCACAACTTTTTGCATCAGACCCTGAGACACAAAATATAGGACCTTGGTGCTTTCGTCATTATACCCAATCCGATCTATACCTCGGTATTTTTCGAGGAGGAGAGGGCTTTAAAAAAGAAGGGGTTTATGGCTTAGGGGATATTTTTGGCGATTCACCCAGCTATATTGGACAGACCAACGATATTATTCAATTTTTAGAAGAACAAACAACTGACCGTGTGGCAGCGGAAGTATGTGATACAAGAGAGCAGCCTAAAGGGCTTACCTCAACTCGCGATGGAGATACCACACACATTAAGACAGAAGGCGTTTGCCTTGCAATAACAGGCTTAGAGGATATTTGTGATGCTGCGCCCGCTATCGATGAGAATGGAGATATTATTGCAACGGGGATACATGTATTCACCCATAGCGATGTTTCTCATTTTCAACTGAATGGCTTTTCTATGCCAAAGTTATCAGGCTTATCTAATTTCTTTAAGGTGGATATCAGTAACCCTTTTGATTTCCTTGAAGATGAAATTGCCGAGCAAACAAGCTGTATTATTCATGCGCCCGAAAGTTTTGTTGAGCATAAAATTAAAGCAGATATTTGTATGGACTTTTCGGAACAATTAGGTGAGTTTGCTGATATTCCAGGCGTTACATTGCCATTAACCGTTGAGTTGAAATCTGAAACAACGGCAGAAAGAGTCGATGACTGCTTTAAAACGGATGCCTCCACTATTTCCAACTTAGAAACAGGAGAGCGCTGGGTTAATAAAAAAGGTGAGTTTGAAAAAATTAATTAATTTTTTATCCCAATAGTTTTAAAATACTTTCACAGCTCTTGATCTTACTGCTTTAAGAAAAGATAGCATTCGGTAACTGGGCTGTTTTTGAGCGCTCAACCGCTGTCTGCAATTTGCTTAATGCGTGCAGTACAAATTCTTTTTTACGTGCATCGATCGTCATCACAGGAATAGCAAAACCACGCTCTCTCACATAGCAGTGATAATCGACTAAGTGTGTATTCGTAGTATTGTCGTCATAGTGGGTAATCACAATAATCGCGGGCTTTTTTTGTAAACAAGACTTATGTACTGTTAAGTAATAATCTAACTCTTCCAGCGGATTTTCCGCACCATTATCAATCATCACCAGCATACCTGCCACACCTACTGATAAAATAGGTACCATAAAATCAAAACGACGCTGCCCAGGTGCACCGTATAAATGCAGCTTCTGTCCATTCAGCTGTAGCTGCCCATAGTCCATTGCGGTGGTGGTCGTGGCTTTTCGATGTAATGCGTCTGATTCTGTGGCGCGTGACTCGGTACTGACGACAGCAGCGACACTGACGGATTTAATCGCGGTTGTTTTACCTGAACCTACAGATCCCATTAAAAGGAATTTAAGGCTTGGTGATTGATCTTCTTGCATACCTGTCTCCATTTTTGAATGTAACCCAGCTATCTCAAAACTTTGAGACCTGAAGCTTTCCGGCCTTACTTCACAGTAAGTGTGGCAAGTATTATCTTTGTTGCAGTTATTAACTAAAGGGCAGGTAGAATATCACAAGCTCCTTATATTCGTATATAGATATATACCACTAACAACACGCTTAAGGCGGCTACAGCCCTGTCAATACAAGCATCATAAGCAATGGAATAAACCGAAACTATCCCTTTTGCGTATCAAACCTCATTACAAAAAGAGCTTGTAAAAACATTCAAAAATGGATACCCAAAACGCGTTTCGAGCCTGTTTTTATTCAACTTATTTTTTCGGTTTCCCCTGCTTTAAATTTATAGTCTATATTTCCCCCTTAAATCCTTGCAAAAACTCTGCAATATAAGTGCCTAGCATATATACTAAAAGGTTCTGTCCCGTCCGCGTTAATGAGGAATATGCTTAACAATGAATATCCATGAATTTCAGGCTAAACAACTGTTTAAAAATTATCAAATCCCAGTGCCCGAGAGTATTGTTGCCACCACAGCTAATGCTGCTATTGATGCCGCTAAAAGCTTAGCAGGTGACAGTTGGGCGATAAAAGCACAAGTTCATGCGGGCGGACGGGGTAAAGTAGGCGGCGTTAAAATTGCACATAGTGTTGATGAAGCAGGCACACTGGCTGATGCTATGCTTGGGGAGCGGTTAATCACCCAACAAACTGGCGCGGAAGGCTTACCTATTAACTCAGTGCTAGTCGAAAAGACCTGCGTGATTAAGCGTGAATTTTATCTGAGTTTATTACTCGATAGACAAGCAGAAAAACTGTGTTTTATTGCCTCAGAAGCAGGCGGTATGGACATAGAAGCCGTTGCAGCTGACACACCTGAAAAAATTATCAGTGTGTTTATTCATCCAGCGGCTGGATTACAAGCTTATCAATGCCGCCAAATTGCTTTTGCGTTGTCTTTACAGGGCGAACAATTTAAAGCACTGCAAACATTAATGGCGAATATGCTACAACTCTTTATAGAGACAGATGCCAGCCAAATTGAAATTAATCCTTTAGTAGAAACCGCAGTGAATGACTTACTCGCCTTAGATGCAAAAATCAATTTTGATGATAATGCACTGCCGTTACATAAAGATATAAGCGCATTACATGATCTTAGCCAAGAAGATGCAAAAGAAAATGCAGCGAAGCAGTTTGACCTTAGCTATATCACTTTAGAAGGCTCAATTGGCTGTATGGTCAACGGCGCAGGGCTTGCCATGGCAACCATGGATTTAGTTAAATTAAAAGGCGGTTCACCTGCTAACTTTTTGGATGTAGGCGGGGGCACGACCACCGAAAAAGTCACCGAGGCCTTTAAGCTGATTGTCTCAGATTCTAATGTCAAAGCCGTGCTAGTGAATATCTTCGGCGGGATTGTGCGTTGTGATGTCATTGCTCAAGGGATTATCACCGCCTTACAAGAGATTAAAACTGATTTACCTGTGATTGTGCGCTTAGAAGGCACTCACGCCGAAGAGGGGCGTGCCTTATTGGAAAATGTCGCGCCCAATATTATTGCTGCCGAAGATTTAGACCATGCAGCCGAACAAGCCGTTAGCTTAGCAGGAGGCAAGGCATGAGTATATTAATCGACCAACACACTAAGGTAATCTGTCAGGGATTCACGGGTAAACAAGGCACTTTTCACTCAGAACATGCTTTAGCTTATGGTACTCAACTAGTCGCAGGGGTCACACCTGGGCGTGGCGGTTTAACGCATTTAGGCTTACCTGTTTTTAATACCGTCGCGCAAGCTTATGCAGCAACAGGCGCGGATGCCTCGGTGATTTATGTGCCCCCGTTCTTTGCAGCAGATGCCATCCTAGAAGCAGTAGATGCAGATATCAAACTGATTATTTGTATTACTGAGGGCATCCCTGTTTTACAAATGCTACGCGTAAAAGCCGCAATGGCAGAAAGTGGCGCGCTATTAATCGGCCCTAATTGCCCAGGCGTGATTACCCCAGGAGCGTGTAAAATCGGCATTATGCCTGGCAATATTCATCAAGCAGGTCATATTGGTATTGTTTCACGTTCAGGTACATTGACTTATGAAGCCGTACACCAAACCACACAGCAAGGTTTAGGACAGAGCACCTGTGTAGGCATCGGGGGCGACCCTGTGCATGGCATGAATTTTATTGATGTGATTAGCCGCTTCCAAGCAGACGAAGACACTCACGGTATTATTATGGTGGGTGAAATTGGTGGCAGCGAAGAAGAAGAGGCCGCGGAATATATACGCACCCAAGTGACTAAACCTGTGGTCGCTTATATTACAGGCTTAACCGCACCTGCAGGCAAACGCATGGGACATGCTGGTGCGATTGTGACAGGTGGACAAGGCACTGCAGAAGGCAAAGTCAATGCACTCAGAAAGGCAGGCGTAAGCGTCGTAGACTCGCCTTCATTAATGGGTATTGCCATGAAAGAATTGCTTGCAAGCAGCACTTAACCCCTGTAAAAGAGTAAAGTTGCAGCATAAAATAATAATAAACAAACTATATCTATTTAAGAGGATGACATGAAAAAAACAACAAAGACTTTAAGCACTATCGGTACTGCAATTGCAGCAACATTTACAGTTAACACAGCAACAGCAGAAAGCAATCCTTTTGCGATGACTGAATTAGACAGTGGTTATATGCAGCTTGCGCAATCAGATAAAGTATCTGAAATGGAATGTGGCTCTAAAATGAAAATGAGCAAGGATTCAGAAGCCGCTTGTGGTGAAGGTCGCTGTGGTAGCATGATGGAAAATGGCAAAATGAAAAAAGGCCTAGAAAAAGCCTGTGGCTCAATGATGAAAGGCAAAGAAGGTGCTTGTGGGGATCTAAAAGACAAGTCTACAGGCAAAGCAAAGCCAAAAGGTTATTCAGTTAACACTAGCGGTTGGGGCAAGAAAAAAGCGAATAACGCCGGCTCAGGAAAAATGCAAGGCATGGATATGGATAAAGGTGGGATGCAAGGCATGTGTGGCGGCATGATGGAAGGCGGAAAAATGAAAAAAGGCATGGAAGGCATGTGTGGCGACATGATGAAAGGTAAAGAAGGCGCGTGTGGTATGGGCGATATGAAAGGCATGGGCGGCAAAGGTGGAATGCAAGGCATGGGTGGTATGAACGGTGGTAAAGGCGGTATGCAAGGCATGGGCGGAGCAAAGGGTGAAGAAGCAAGTTGTGGTGCAATGATTCCTACAGATAAAGCGGCTGGAAAATAAAGCGAATTAAATAGCCCTATTAAGCAGTAAGAAAGCTTACTTTCTTGCTGCTTTTTTGTTTCTAAGGTTTAACGCGCTCCCAGAAAAATACTATATTTCTGCCTTTATTGATCATAATAGAGATGGTGAATATCAAGCAAATGAAGAGGCTAGTTTCTTACATAGCCGTGATGGTCGAATCAAAGAAATTAACGTTATTGCCGGTGCAACAACGCAAGTAAACACGCTGACTATTTCAGGCAAAGCACCCGCAATAGTAGGCAATTATTCTACTAAAAAAGCACTCTCTAAAATCATACAAAATACAGGGGCTGTCGTAAGTCTTAATGACCCCCTATTTGTACGTGATCATTATTCAATGGGGATGTGGGCTTATCCCAAACGAACAGAATCGACAGATCTCCTTTACCACAGAAAAAGCAAACGCATCACATACCGACTAGATGACAAATACGTCTGGAATGCACTTGAATAGCTTCAGCTAAAGGCTAGGGTAAAATCAATGCTGGACTAAAGGCAAGACTGGTATTAAAAATTTAAACAAATTTAGCTGTCAGGAAAGTGACATATTGATAACGGTGAATATATGAGCTTAAGCATTTTAGGGAGAAACTACTTAAAAACAGGAGCAAAAGAATGCCTTATAAACAAAGTATTGTCTTTATTTTTTATTTTAATATTTACTTCAATAGCATCTGGATGCATCCTTAAGTATTTAAAGTACGACGGATGGAGTATAGGAGATTGGTTAATTAATTACCAAGGAGGCTTTATTAGAAGGGGCTTTCTAGGAGAGTTTTTTTACCAAGTCTCTATTTATACTCATATAAACCCAGGCTTTTATGTTTTGCTCCTGCAAATATTTTTATATGCCATTATTTTATATTTTTCTTATTGTTTATTAAAAAATGATAAAAATTTATTGAGTTATATATTTTTAATATTTTCACCCTATATTTTTACGTTCCATATCTATAATGACTATGGAGGAATTAGAAAAGAAATTATATTTGTGGCTATTTTAGTTTTTATTGTCTACTTAGCTAATTTAAAAGATGATAAGGTTTTTGAGAAATATTTTTATCGTATCTTACTATTTTATCCATTAGTCATATTGACGCATGAAATGCTAGCCGTATTTTTACCCTACATTATTGCTGCATATGTTATTAAAAACAATGGCTTGACTATAGAGAAGTCTATTAATATCGGCTTACTGCTCATTCCATCAATCGTTAGTTTTATTGCTGTTCTATATTACTCCGGGAACTCTTTACAGGTAGATGAAATATTTAATTCCTTAGCAAAAGCAAATTATCCTGTTGAGGGCGGGGCAATTGATTGGCTAGATAAAGGAGTGTCGTTTGGTATTTCCGCCTTAGATCACACATTAATAGACCTGTCAATAAGTGACTTTTTAATCATGGTGCTTGTTTCATTTATCGCTTATATACCTATTTATAAAAAAGTAAGCATTATTATCAAAAATAAACCAGCCTTTGGCTTGGTAATGACGAGCATTGTAGGCTCACTTGTATTATTTTTTATTGCCATTGATTGGGGGCGTTTTTTATATGTCCATTTAATCGCTTTTTTTCTATTATCTTTATTAATAGAATCAGATGAAAATAGTTTTTGTATAAAAAATAAATTGAATGTTATTCCATTGCTTTTGTTGTTTATTGCTTATAGCTCTCTTTGGACCGTTCCATTTTGCTGTGGACCACAGACTGCTTATACTAAATCATATAAAGAAAATAATTTTTTTCAATTTATGTATCCCAGTATAAATTTAATAATACATTTTTTTCCTGAGAAAAAATTTCTATTTTGCGCCAGTATTTTTCCCTTATTAAATCATTGTGGGTCTGATGCAGCTGCCTTACCCTCTCAAGTGGGGAGCCTGTTAAATAAAGGAAGAATAGCAAGACAAGGAATAGACAAACAAGGGTATTTAACGTTTGGGCCTTACGCTAAGCTGCTCACTGGGGAATACGAGTTTGATGTGCATTATAAAAGTACGCTTGCGGCTACAGTTAATGTTGGGGAGTGGGATGTAGTGATATCTAATGGAGATGACAAAATACAAGCCTTGAATACAGGAAAGATTACAGGGACTGATGGTTTAGAAAAACATATAGTAAAGCGGTTTATCGTCCCTAAAGAGTTTTCTGGAAAAAATATAGAAATAAGAAATTTTTATAATGGCAAGGGAGACTTAATCATTTATTATTTAGGGATACGTAAAATAGATTAAATAATATTTTGGGCTTTGGAGACTCATTTTTATCTGTAAACCCCGAACTCAATCTCTAGGAGATGTATATGATCTATCAAGGTAGTTGTCATTGTGGTGCGGTTACATTTTCAGTCGAAGCTCCCGAACATTTGGAAGTAGAGGACTGTAATTGTTCTATATGCTCAAAAGCCGGCTTTCTGCACTTAATTGTTCCATTGAAAAAATTCAAATTACTCTCAGGAGAGCATAAACTTGAAACCTATACATTTAATACTGGAGTGGCTAAGCATAAATTTTGTAAGGTTTGTGGCATAAAAGTTAGTTTTTCTATAGAAGAAAAGCAAGGATTAACTCCCTACTGTTTTACTGGGTTATAATAACTTTTTTTATTATCCAAGAAAATTATGTCCTCACCTAAAATTGCCCTAGTCGCCATTACCAAGCATGGTGCTAATCAAGTCGCTCAACTTGCTGAAAAACTCCCTAATGCTGATATTTTAGTGGCTGAAAAATTCACTGAACTCTTTGCTAATACGCAAAATAGCAGCGTATTTTATAGCGGCCCTTTTCGTGCGCAAATTGCACACCTATTTAAAAACTACGATCAAATCGTCTTCTTTGTTTCATTAGGTGCGGTAGTGCGTTTAGTCGCTCCCTTTTTAGTCTCTAAAGATGAAGACCCAGGTATTATTGTGGTTGATGATGCGGCGCAATTTGTGATCCCTGTCTTATCAGGCCATGTCGGTGGTGCAAATGCTTGCGCTGAAATGCTGGCCGATTTACTGGATGCTACTGCGGTTTTAACCACTGCTTCGGATGTCGGAAAAACCATTCCTGTGGACATTTTAGGGCGTGAACTCGGCTGGAAAATTGAAGCTCCTAAAATTAATATTACCCGTGTATCGGCACACGTGGTGAATGAAGAACCGATTGCTTTTGTTCAAGAAGTGGGCAGTAAAAACTGGTGGACACGCAGCACCCCCCTGCCTAAAAATATTCATTTATTTGATTGCCTATCGGGTGTCGATTTAAGTGATTATAAAGCGGTTTTATGGGTCACTAATAAAGATGTCCCTGATAGCCTTTGGCTGCAATTAGAGGAAAGCTTGGTGGTTTATCGAGTACCTGAATGAAGCTTGCTTTAGGTTTAGGTTGTGATAGAGGCACGCCTCTGATGACGATAGAAACGGCGATACATAAAGCACTTGCCTCGGCGAATTTAGCTGCTGAACAAGTGATCAAACTTGCCAGTATCGATAAAAAACAAGATGAAGTTGCCTTTGCCCAGTTAGCCGAAAAATTAGGTATAGTGATGCAATTTTACCCTGCGCAAGAGCTTGCTGAAGTAACTGTCCCTAGCCCTTCTGCGGTAGTGATGAAATATGTAGGCACACCGTCGGTATCAGAAGCCGCCGCTATTTTAGTAGCAGCAACCGATATGCGTGATCTATTAGTCGAAAAATACAAATACCGTGGCGAGGATGGTAAAAATGCCACGGTTTCTATAGTCAAAATACCGTAGGGTACGCACCGCGTACCTTTCGCTAAAACTATACTACGTATCCTGTGTTAAATATGTAGTTTGGGCTGAAGCACAAAGCTTAAGCTATGAAGCGGGATACCAATACGCCCAAAATGCGTTTTGGACTCCAGTTTTAAAATATCTTCACAGCCTCTAAAAGCCTGTGTCCCATTATACGAATTCAGAAAAATGAGAAAAAAACCATGAGTGGAAAAATTTATTTAGTTGGCTTTGGTCCAGGTGCAGAAGAGCACATGTCTTATAAAGCTAAATCAGCCATTGCTGAATCCGATGTGGTGATTGGTTATACAACCTATATCAAATTAGTCAAAGACTTACTTGAAGGCAAAGAAGTGGTCAGAAAAGGGATGACCGAAGAAATAGACCGTTGTATAGAAGCTTATGAACAAGCAAAACTGGGTAAAACCGTCTCGCTGATTTCTTCAGGTGATATTGGTGTTTACGGCATGGCTGGACCGACTTATGAGGTGCTATTACAAGCAGGTTGGACTCCTGAGCATGAGATTAAAGTAGAAATTGTGCCCGGAAGTACTGCTTTATCGGCCTGTGCATCTTTAGTCGGTGCGCCTTTAACCCATGATTTTTGCTCTATTTCCTTATCGGATTTATTAACCCCGTGGACAGTGATTGCTAAACGTATCGAAGCCGCTGGGCAAGCTGATTTTGTGGTTGCCTTATATAACCCCAAAAGTGGACGGCGTACGCAGCAAATTGTTGAAGCACAAAAAATCTTATTACGTCATCGTCGCCCTGATACACCCGTGGCAATTGTTAAATCGGCTTATCGCCGTAGACAAGATATACAGCTAGTGCGTTTAGATGAAATGTCAGATTGCGATATAGGTATGTTGACCACTGTTTTAATCGGCAACTCTTCTACCTTTATTAAAGCGGGCTTAATGATTACCCCGCGTGGCTATGCGAATAAATACAATAGCTTAACCGGTGATGCAAAAGCAGGTGAAAAAGCAGGCGTATCATTAACCATGGGTTTAGAGGGCTGGTACGCTTGTTTAAGACAGTATGTACAAGATAATGACGGTTTAACATTGGAAAAAATTGCCACATATTTTTCTGTGCCTGTGGGTGAGGTCTTAAATGCGATTGCCGCAGGTAATGATGCTGGTGAACATAAAGCAGCGCTGATTGCCGCTGATAAGCTGAGTGAAGTGGTTACTGCTTGTCAAAGCTGGGGACGTTTACGCGGTATTGTTCGTGCAGAAGCAGGCGCTGTGAGTGAGTTATTTTTACAAGCTGAAGACTTTGTACAACGTGGCGATTGGTTAAATATAGAAACTGACGCATTTCATTGCCATATCAATTGGAGCAAAGTTGAATCTGCTTATTTTGCTTGTAGAGAAAGTAAATCTTATGGGGTTAATTTTGTAGATGCCGCCGGTCATTTAGTGTTTAGGTTATTACTGACTAAAGATGATGGCGAATTTAGTGCCGAGAAGCTAGCAAGCTATCAAGCAACATGGCTGGCACTCGCAGAGGTGAGCAATCATGACTGAGATTATCAAACCTAAAATGATGGAGTATAAGCGTCACTTATTAATTTGTGTGGGTGAGCGTTGTAATCCAAATGGCGAGGGACAGGCCTTATACGATTCCTTAAGAGATAAATTTAAACAAGCAGGAATAGATAAGGGCGCGCTGAGAGTTAAACGCAGCAGAGCCACTTGCTTTGGTACTTGTAAATCAGGGCCGCTTATTTGCGTACAACCTGACGGAGTCTGGTATTATGACGTTACCAGCGACAAATTAGATAGAATTATTCAACAACACTTGCTGGAAGGTGTGCCAGTCGAAGAATACAGTTACCACCAAGGACCTGGCACGATAGAGTAAGCGATGTCACTGTTTTTACAAGGCGTAAAACAAGCTAAAGACCAGCCAGAAAAAGAGTGATATGTGCATGGCTTAACTAAATAGTTAGACATAGAAAAGAGGTTTTATATGGCAACACAGGAATATACAGGGACCATTGCTGCATGGAAAGATGATAGAGGTTTTGGTTTTATCAGAACAGCAAGTAATAACAAAGAAGACGATGTCTTTATTCACATCTCTTCTTTAAATAATATGAGTCGTCGCCCACGCATAGGGGATGTGATTCATTATGATTTAGTCGAAGAAAACGGTAAAACAAAGGCTGTCAGTGCTATTATTGAAGGCGTAGAGCCTTTTCAAGAGAGTGCTAAACCGTGCAATACAGCGCTAGTCGCTGTGATCGCCGCAGTCGCCTCTAGTATCGTCACAGCCTTAGTGATGAGTTCTTTATCTTAAAGACGGAATAAAAACCGTCGCTTGGGCTATCGCCCTTCTTACCACCCAACATTCTCTATATATCTAAGAATGTTGGGTGAGTTCCTGATGCTTTAACAAGCTAACTCAAGCTAGCAAGTGAAATTTTTCCTGCCCCATGTTAAGTTAGTTGCCCAATTTTTCTTTTTTTCAATTTTTTTAAAACACATGAATCTATCTTTTAAAGCTCTTAGTCTCATTAGTATTTCTTTGTTTATGACCGCGTGTAGTGATATGAACACCAAACATCAAGATCCAGTAGCTAGCGCGCATCAAGCCCATAGCAACCAGACTAATGATATAAAAACGCTACAACTTGAACCGAATATTAAAGCTTTATTACGCCAAGAAATGCAGGCGATTAAAGGCGGTATGATGTCACTAGTTCCTGCGATTTCTAGTGGTAACTGGGAAAAAGTGGCTGAAATTGCTAAGCAAATGGAAAGCAGTTACTTATTAAAGCAAAAACTCAGTGTTGCAGAGCGCCACGCTTTACATAAGTCCTTACCCACTGCTTTTATCAAACGTGATAAAGCATTTCACAAAGATGCAGGTATGTTAGCCCACGCTGCAGAAATGGGACATCCAGATATTGTTAACTTCTATTTTTATAAATTAAGCACTGCCTGTGTAGAATGTCATACTGAATTTGCAACAGAGCGTTTTCCTAATTTAGCGGTTAAACAAAGTGAAGGGCATCATCACTAATATTGACTTACGCATTAATATGAGCCAATAAAAAAATGTATCAAGATACCATCCCTACAAGGGATGTTATCTTTTTGTATTTTTCGAGTTTATGCTTGCCCCGTCTTAAAATTAAACACCCTTCTCAATCTCTGACAGCAAAAAGTCAGCTTCTAGTTGTAACTTACGTCTAAAAAATAGAAAACGCCAGCGGCTACCGCCACATTGCTTCCATAACATCGCAGAACGTATGCCCGCTAATAATAAAGCGCGTATTTTATTAATCACGACAGGCGAAGCTAAATAAGTTTGGTCTCCATTCACCATAATACGCGGCTCTATAGTACTCAATGTGCTGTGATAAATATCCGCTAAACTGGCAATGACATTCTCATGCATCACCCCAAAATGCTCACTTTGTTTTTGCGCTCTTTCGATTTTATTATGTACTTGGGTTTGCATATCTGGCTTTTCAGAAAATTTACTTTCTAAAAAAACCAGAGAAGCTGAATATCTCGCTTGTTCAGGGTTATGAATTTGGTTGGAGCTCAGCTGACCACTTAATTGCTCCAAACCTAATTTGATACCTGCTAAGCCTCCATATATATCCACAGGGTTATCCGCATCTAGCGTCAAGATACTCTGGAGGCAAGCTTCTAAAGCTTCGGGATCAGCACGTCCTGTGGTGGCTAGTTGATGTACTAAGTGCGCAGATTGGCTAATACCTGCAAGGGCAATGGTTTGATAAGTATTGGTTTTAAATGACATGATTTTAACAAGTTTTAGTGGCGGTGCAGACTTTTGCAGTAGGGTGGTTTTCTTGAATCCAAGAGTAAATACCCTTACTTAAATGGGATACATCAGAGTACTTTAATTTATGCACTAACAAATTTCCGACTCTACCGCTACGATAACCTGAACGGCAGATTAATATAATAGCCTGATCGGGAGATTTTTGTAATTTTTTAACCTCCGCTAGCCATGCATCTAAGTCATATCCACCGTCATCATTAAAAAATCTAAGTGGCTGACTACCAGGAATAATCCCTGTATTTTTCCATTCTGGGGGCGTACGTATATCGATCACTAAGGCATTCTCTTGTAATTTACTCAGCTCAGCGCTCGTTAAATCAATCAGTTCTTCAGCAAACACCGCTTGATTTGTAAAAATAAAAGCAAAAATAAAAATATACTTGAACAATAATTTTTTAAGCATAATTATGAAATATCCTAATATTAGTTAATTCTGATGCGCTTTTACAGCAAACATAATTTATAATCAATTTATACCATGATTAATGTTTATTAGTCGAGTATGATGTAGGGTTAAAATTTATTATTATAATTGGAGACAAAATGGCCACAAAAGTAGAACTAACAG
>WTCM01000150.1 GCA_013138595.1 Methyloprofundus sp.
TTGCGCGAACATTTGGCATTATGCACAAAATAATAGCCTAGCAATCGCTCCTTCCAGTTTCTAGGTGCCGTATTTAACCTGAATACGTCATCCAGTTCATGAATATTGGGGGCCACCCGGTTCATCATCGTGTGAGTGTGCCGCCCCCATTCACAACAAGGGTTGACTGGCTCTCCCATACGAATATCCATATCCGTATCTTTAAGCATGATATTACTTTCGATCAATAATTCTTCTGACTGACGCAGGCTTAAGCCGTCTGAAAACAAATCTACGCTTTTGAATAGCAGGTTTTCCGAAGAACGAATCGGGTAAAAGGTAATATTCGAGGGTACAATCAGCGTTGGCTTGAGCACCGAAGCCATCAGCTCATCCTGATTTTCAAATTTGAGTAGTTCCTGCCAGTGTTGTAGGCGGTCTATGTGGTTTTTTTTAAAGTCATAACGAATCGCTGCTTTCAAGGCTTCCACCCCCTGCCCTAAAACAGCCGGACCAGTATGATGTTTACGCCGTTTACCGGTCATCCGTGAATAAATACTGTAATGGCCTTTCTTATCAAGAACCCGATGATCTTTAACCATCCCCCCTTCCGGAAAGATAATGACCTTACGACCGCGCAATATTTGCCCTGCCAGCATGGCAAACAGGCGCGGATGATCATGCGGAAAAACACCGACTTCCCTAAGGTAATTTGATAAAAAATTACTGTCTTTAAAAAACTCACCTGAAGCTATCGCGCAACTATACGCCCCTGTTTTTTCAAAAATCAGGAATTGCGGAATAAAGGTTTCAAAACGGGAAAAATGATTAAACAGAAAAATATCGCCCTGCAGAATCTGGGTGTCAGCGTATAGCTCAAGCTTAACACTGAGTAGTTTTTGCACAGCACTGAACAGCTTAACCGAACGGTTATAGTATGCGCTGTTAATATCAGGCCATTCTTCAGGGTAGTTTGAATGTTTCATGATAACCTTCTTCTCCCGGGATTTTACAAAATAACACGGTTGAGTTTTGGATTTGTGAAACTTGTCTGTTAGCTCTGTTGTTGAGTCGGACTTGTTTGTATTAGCTTACAGAATAACTTGGCGAGAAAAAAAGATCCAGTTAAATATGCTTTTGTCAATTGTTTTTTATTATTACTCTTCTTAGCCGGATGGAATTTAAGCATCATTAAACTACTCCATCAAGCGACTATCATAAACTAGGAGAAGTTCTTCATATGTACCGTTCGGTAACCTTGCCCCAGATAAAAATAATTTTCATTTTGACCCATTTGGGTCATGTGTTTTATTTTCAGATGATGTAGGATGAAATTGAGTTTAATTCCGGAAAAGAAAATAGAAATTATTTTAAAACTACTTTTAAAATGACAAAAGTAGATTGTCCGGGCTAGACTGTTTCAATCGAAATCTGTCATCAATACGATAACAGACTATAGAAACTAAGATAACTTACATATTTATGTGTTATCCACCATAGATAATAGTGCCAGACAGTTTGGAGTACATGCGACAGCGCGATTTTTTATAAAGGTACGATGCAGTAGATCTTAGAACCAGTACCTCACGATCATCGATTAGCTTTTTTAACTATAGGGCAACAAAATGACAGTTGATGCAATCTATTACCTAGTCACTGGCGCAGGTATACTTTTTGTAATAATGAGTATGTCTCTTATTTTTTTGGGAAAAAGTGTTGGCGGCAACGATGAAGGCGCTCAACGATTAAAACTTGGGAATCGGCTGGAAGTTTCGCTGAATTCGGCATTAGCTTTGGTTGTTATCAGTGGGATGATTGCACTGGCTCCGCTAACCCTAAAAACAATGACTGTAGACCTTAGTGCCTATATCGCTAGAAGCGATGTCGGAAATAAATACATTCTGAAATCCGATGTTGATAAGAATTATGAGAGTAAATCTATAGTCGCATCCAACTTCATTTCAATGCAAGAACTAAAAGAAAAGTACATACTGAAAGATGACGGAGAGTTGCTCATTTACGGGTCAGTCATAGACGAGGATACAAACAGTTCCATAGCCGATGCACAAATCATCGTCATGAGAGAAGGTGGAAAACTGGAAGACCCCGTAGAAACTGACAATAACGGCCTATATAAGATCGAACTAAAACACGTTAAGCTGGGCGAAAAACTAAGAATCACCGTAATCAAGGATGGCTATCCTGAGTTCTCAAAACCACAAAAGCACATTAAGGGTGAGATCCCCTTGGCGTTAAGTCTATCCAAGACAGGAGATAACTAATGAAATCAGCATTGGGTATTATTCGTTTCGTGAGAATTAACGCAATCTGTATGGTAGTAGCGTATAGCCACGCACTTCCATCTCTAGCTACACCGAAACTACCGACGGTTATCGAGACTACAAAAGATCGTGCGGTAATGCAACTTGTTCCGGAAGGAACTTTCACCTATGGAATAAAAAAACACATACGGAATCAAACTCTTCAGAAGCTCAAAACTCCAGAACTTGATGTATTCGAGTCGCAATTTGACGAAAAAGAAGCCCATCTTCCCGATTACTATATTGATAAATATGAGGTCACCAACAGGCAATACAGTGATTTTCTAGAAGATACTGGTCACGGAATACCCAAATTCTGGAATTCAAAGATTTATAATGAACCCAACCAACCTGTAGTAGGAGTCTCATGGGATGATGCATTTACATATGCAAAATGGGCTGGCAAGCGCCTTCCGACAGAAGAAGAATGGGAGAAAGCTGCTAGAGGAACGGATGGAAATCTGTGGCCGTGGGGGAATAAACCATCCGGACAAAAATACAACGGGCGGGCACAACAAAACTTCAGGCCGGTTGACGTAGGGAGCTATGAAAACGGTGCGAGTCCTTATGGTGTGATGGATATGGCAGGAAATGTTTACGAAATGACCACTGGGAAATGGATAAATGGCAACTATGCTATGCGTGGCGGGAGTTTCCTGAACTCTGGAGCGCATTCGATGACAACGTTTCGGTGGGCATTGAAGGGTCAAGAGAGCACAGAGTATCTAGGATTCCGGTGCGTATTAGATTCAGATGTTATTAAAGTTAGGGCCATTGCCTTCAAATCTATCCATACAGTTTCAGTTCAAGGAAATTGGGGAGTTATATTTGGCGGCGACAAGAGCCTTAAAGAAGCAAAGCATGAGGTTACAACAGCTGCAAAACAAAAAGGGTTAAGAGATGCCGCTATCTATCACAGAAAGGGGTCGTACCGAAGCGTAGTAACAGCGACCGATAGAACTACTGCCAATCGCCTTTTGGCTGATGCAAAGAAGCACAGAGTCGATGCATACATTGTCAAGATGTCATCCTGGTGTCCAATGGTTACCGAGAAAATGGACCATTTTGTTTGCTCCGACTATTGATGAATCATGGTGAATTATGGGGTCAGCCAGCTTGGTTTCTAGTTTTGAGAGGGCAAGCAAGCAAACATAATACTTTCGCTAATTTTTTATAACTAAAAACCCCAGCCGATAAAGATGGGTTATTTTTTACTATTTAGACAATATATTGATTATTAATAAGAAAATCGGCGCGCCACCGCGCGCCTCATGAAACGATCAAAGGGGTCAGAGTCAATGTCAGTAAGTTAATCACAATGAATTGATTTATAACGATTAAATAGCCATAAAAGTAGTTGTTTTTCCGAAAAATTAAAAAGATGAAAATTTTAAATGATTGAATTTACTAGGATTTTTAAAAATAGCTTCAAAAAATTTCTATTTTTAACTCAAAAAACACCATAAATATTAATTAGTTACGCTTAACTTACTGACATTGGAGTCAGAGTTAATGATTTATGCTTCTCACCTTTCCACCTAAAATCAATGACTGTCGAGTAAATCAAAGGGGTCAAAAGGGGTGTTGTGGGGAGAGCTGGAGAGAAACCAGCTCTTACCCGATTTAGGCTATTATTGCTGCACAAGAACATATACCCAAAAACCATTTGGATTATAGGCCTCTTGAGGACGCTGTGAATCACTATCATTGATTAATTGACAAGAATATTTTCCACTTTTAATTTGCTGTTGTGCATATTTAATAAGTTTATCTTCAACAGTCTGCATTAGAGTAAAGGTTTTTGCATGATAGATTACAATCATACGATCCCATTTGTGTCCTTCTGCCCATTTTCTTTGATGCTGTCCAAATCGTTCTTCTGGACGTTGTTGTGTTAAACCTATGTATATCCAACGGTTTCGAGAAGCGTATTGTCCTATTGCTCGTCTAAGAGCCACTTCAGAATGTATAAAACTATCATTAGAATACCAGTAATCTACTTGATTCATTTTTCTACTCCAATCTACTATTTATTCGAACTTAAATTCGGCTTATTTGAACAACCCCTAACGAGGCTGTAGAAAATCAGGAGCGAGTTTGACTCCATTGGTTCTACAGCTCCCGTAACCTCCCATTATCCACTGGCATTTAAGCTATGAAAAATCCGTCATTCCTGCATGCCGTCAGCAGGAATCTCTGTGTTAATAGTAGGTTCCCGCTAACAGCATGCGGGGATGACGAGCGATGTAATATTATTTACCCCATTAATAATGAGAAGTTACACGCGACGTTATTAACCTATTGATTTATTAATAACTGAGGTCAGAGTAAAATTAAATCATTCCAGGATAATTGTTACACCAAAAA
>WTCM01000157.1 GCA_013138595.1 Methyloprofundus sp.
TATGCAATACCTGACCCTTTAAGTGCTTCTCCAAACAGCTTTTTAAAACCAAAGTCGGTGTAGGGGTTTAGGTATTTTGCACTCATGGTTTTGTCTTATGTCCCGATTAACTTGCTTAGCCTTTATATTAAAAGGCATTATACAAGAAAGCATGAGGTATAATATGCCCAAAACGCGTTTAAATATAGGATGTGCTGAGGTACGAAGCGCATCAGGTACGTGAAAGATGCGTCTCCTATCGTCAACAAATGCTTAACTGAAAGCAGCCATTAGGATAAATAAAACCAAACCAGTCGCGGTAGAGCTAAGCAATAAAGGGCGGTATTTTTTTAGCTGCCAAGCCATGATAAAGCCCGTGATAAAAAGCGTCATTAAGCCGAGTGCAACCACAGCGGCATAGACTTTAAAAAACTGCCCAGCTTTCGCTTTATGCAGTTGTACAAAAAAGCGATGCCAAGTAGTTGTTTTTATCTTTAGTTTAGCGATCTTAGCGTTATCTGTAGGTTCTAGGTGTATATCGTGTTTTGCCCCTGTCCATTCAAAATAGAAGGATGAACCCAGTTGTTTAACTTTAGCCGCGCCTGTGGGGTGCGCTATTTCACGCTTAGTGAGTTCGTCTGTGACTAATGTTAGCAAGCCCGCTAAATTATTTTGCAGAGGCTGTTTTAGCTGGATGTGATAGCTATCTACCTCGTAGCTTCCCTTTTCTCCCCACGTATACAGTGCGCCTGTTATTAAAAACATTAATGCGCCCGGCAGTATGATCGCGGCTAATATTATATGTAATTTCATTAGAAAAATACGCTTCAATTGTGGCTCCTAAGCTAGGCTTCTGTCGTTGGGCTGATAAGGTGAAATAATAAGTATAGACTCTTGCTAGCGAGGCTGTGACAATATTTTAGCTAAGGAGTCCAAAACAAGTTTTGGGCGTGTTTTTATTCAGTCAGCTATCTGCAAGTCATGAAACTAGGTAAAAACCTGCCCAAAACGCGTTTTGGACTCCAGCTTACTCATGCTTTTACAGCCTTTAACGCTTATGTCCACGCTAGACTGGGTAGCATACAGGAATGACAGTTTTTTCATGCTTTAGTTGTCAGTGGGGAATGATTAGTTACATTTTTATGTATTAAATTGCTCGCTATTTTTATAGGTTTAAGCCTGTTCTTATGCTACTCTATACGGGCTAGGCTGCATTAAAGTGTCGAAGAGCACTGGCTATATCAGCCTGAATTTTATTCAAAAAATATACTCTTAAAAATAGGGATTAAACATGAGCGAAATAATTTATTTATCAACCCTTTTGTATGCTGCATACACTCTGGACAAGGCCTTTGATAAAGTACCTGTTTTTATTTATTCGGTATTTTTAATTATCTTGTATTTAGTGACTGTACGAGCTTAAACGCCCTTTATTAATTGCTGGAGTTCTCCTACTCCAAGCTGTGAATCTGGATAAAATCTCAGCACAAAATGTATTTTAGGCTTCTGTCTGAAAATGCTTTTATCACTAAAGATCGCGCTTAAAAATTTATCACTCCATATCCGTCCGTGAATAGGGAGTGATAAAAATATCATTTAATGCCAACTTTTTAATTCATTAAAATAAATTCGTGATTTAGCGATGATTTTCTTTTCTCTATTTTCGATATAAGAGGCTAATAAGATAACCGCTAAGCCTAAGGCAATAGAGCTAATCCACGGTGCGCTGGTATATAAATTAATTGCATATTCCCAGTAAAATAAGAACCCCGCTGCGACACAGATATTACCGCCGATAAAAGGCGCTTTCTCACGGTACTTAATCCCTGCAATGGTTAATAATATACCTACCGCTATACTGACAACAGGAGCCATCGCTTGTTGCTCGGTTAAAGCAAAATAACATAAACCTAAAGTGATTAAAGTACTGATAAAACGGTATAAGCGTGCGTGATAATCCACTTGAGTCGATAAGGCGAATAAAATCACTGCAATGGGTAAAAAGCTACTAAACCCCAAGTGTCTTGGGCTAACAAACTCCGCCAAAATAGCAATCCAGATAGCAATGGCTGATAAAGTGCCTATCCATTGCGCAATATAAAGTATAAAAGTAGAGCGGGTATAGCGCTTAAGATCATAAATACAATAGATCACTAAGATAACGGATATAACCACCGCTAATAAAAAGGATGCAGGATGTAATAAGCTACGCCCAATCATAATCCATAAAGGCAAACTGATAATCGCTCTTGCGGCAACCCCTTCTGCTAAACGCATACTTGCATCGTTATGTAAAAAACACTCGGTCTTACGAATAAAGAAATATAAGCCTGCAATGATGAAGGGAACGATGTTTTCATCACGAATAGGAAGAATCAATAAAGCATTCGCGATGACGGATGTCCACAATAGTGTTTTTAAATGTTTACGTGCTAATATTGAATAACTGGCATAGCTGACTAAAAATAATAATAAGCCTGTAATGACTAAATCGATGCCGATAAGTGCAGGGCTTACTTGGCTAAATTGTAACCATGAATAATCAGGTTGTGATGCGTTAGTGCCCTGTACATAGGCATAAATCATTGCCGCGACTTGCGAGACTTGTACCGATAAAAACGCCGCGCCTAAACCAAAAAATATTCTAGCGCCCTTGGTTTCGTGGAATAAATAAGCGCAGATTAAACCGCCAGCACATAGCAATAAAGTTAAGCCCAAACCAATCCAATAACGATAAGCAGGTAATATTTCTGCATTACCTTGTAACATAAAGCTAACCGCTGAAAGAATAATTAAGATAGAGCCTAACCAGCGTAAATAAGTGGTTATCTTTCTAGTAATCCCCGATATTTTGGTGGGGGCTGCATTAATCTCAGCTTCTGGCTGAATTAAAGCATCTTGTATGTTATTTGCAATCATGTCCGTCTCCTAGTGTTTGTCATCAGATTGGCTTGATTCAGTTAATTCATCTAACATCATTTTTAAAGCAAGTTGATCTTCCTCTTGTTCAAAATTTGTTGCTAAGCTATCTATTTCAATATTAGCATCGGGAATGCTAACTTCTGAGCTGACCACCGAACCTTCCCAGCGTTGAAAGACATTTTGTACCTCGTGTAATGTACCGCCTTGTGTATCGCCTATTGTGGCTTGTAAATGACTGCGATTTTCACGAGCGGCAAGAATTTCTTTTTTATTTTTCAAGGCTTGTAACTGCTCTTGAATCATTTCTAAATCAGCGCGAATTTTTTCTTCCTGTGCGCTGCTTTCTTGAAGCTGTTGCTGCAATGCCTTAATTTGTTGTTGTACTTGGCGTAAGCGTTTAACGCATTGTAATGCCTTGGCTTCATCTTGCTGCCTTACGTTGATGGCGCGATCTGACCATAACTGAGCTTGCTGCTGTTGCTCTGTTAACTGCGTTTGATATTGTGCTGTCATAGTGCTAACACGGTGTAAATGTAGGCGAGTTTTGCTAGCAATATTTTGTAAATCTTGAATGGCGACAGCGGCAAGTGCTTCATGGTTTTCAAATTCATCGGCGACATGGTCTATCTGACCTTTGATACTAACAAATATGCGTTTTAAACTGTTCATGGCGAATGTCCTGTGTTTTTGTTGGTGTTACATTACTTATTGCAATGAGTATGCCAAAAAAATAAGACTTTAAAATCAGTTGTCTATGGGTTCGTGTGGTTAGGTTATATGCATAATATGAATACATGATGTACTTTTTATGTATATTTATAATGTGCCGGTGATTGTTTAGTAATACCGTGATATATAAATGGCGAGGGTCTATAGAATGTCTCTAGCTTAAGAGCTGCAAGTAGTATTCTTCTATATGGTGGGCTTTATTTCGTGTTCCGTGTGGCGTTGTTATACCAATCCCAATAATTAATGACTTTAACACCGTCACTCCCGAAGTCTTACCTAGGCTAGTGTTACTGCAATTAAGTTAAGGTTTTGTCATTTTATATCAATATATTACACGTAGGTTGGATGAGCTTATCTAGCGTAGCGCAGATAAGGAAATCCGACATTCTGGATAAGCCACTGCTTTTCTAGCTTTGTTTGTGGGGAGGGATTGCTCTTTTATTGATTATGATTGCTTGGAAAGCACCTGAGAAAGTTTAGTGTTTAAAATCGAGTTGCTTGTCTCCTTGATGAGGCTGTCATTATTATGCACAATTCAATACTTGTACGCCCAATTCAGATTTATGCTGTTCAATTTTCCAAAGGTCATAGGTAACTTGGTGTCCCATCCAGCTTTCAGGGCTAGCACCTAAAGCAATTGATAATCTAACAGCCATTTCTGGTGTTAAATTTCCATGACCATTGATTATTTTTGACAGTGTTTTTCTACTAACAGCTAACGCTTTAGCGGCATCTGTAATACTTATTTTGGCAGGCTCTAACCATAAACCTTTTATAATTTCGCCTGGGTGGGGTGGATTATGCATTTTCATAATACCTCCTATGAGCAAGAATTAAACGTAAACGCTCAGAGTGTTTTGCTTGAATACCCGCTTTACTACCTGTTCGATAGAATTTTTCCAAACCCTTGTGAATGAAGCTTTTTATCATGGCTTGAATTGTAACCCATCAGTTTTCGAGTTTCAATTTTCTGTTGTATAGCATTTATGCAGGAAAGCCTTTTTATGAGGTATTTAAAGAAAAATCCTATATCAATCGAGTCTGACCCCTTTGGTTATGACCCCTTTGGTTACTGAAAACCAAGAAAATGCGGCGACTGGCGCGCCATTGCTATGCCCGTAACACTTGAAGATGCATGGTCGATGTCTCGTCGTCCCCGCTTGACTCACTGCCATTAAGTTAAGGGCTTATTTTAAATAAAACCATAGGAAAAAAGACTGTCATTCCCGAAGTGCCTAAAAGATGCGCTTCGTGCCTCAGCACATCCTATATTTTTTCCTTAACTTAATGCAGGAATAGATATAACGCATACTGTTTTAGTTTGTTCTGATAAAGAAAAATCAGTTTGTCTTCAAAAAACACACCAGATAACATTGCTGATTTTTCTGAAATTATATTTTTTCCAGAAGTAGATACAATCAATCATTTGATATTGATTGATGATGCATTTAAGGCACTAATTGGACAAATTTGTTTCTCGAATGATATTGATAAATTAGAAGCCTTAGCTAAGCTTATTTTAGGGCATTGGGTTGATAAGAAGACGGCACTGTCTTCAGTCAATGAATTATTATCTACCCTTGAAAATGCCTTTCCAAATTACTTGGCCAGATCAAATGTTCCTGAGAATTTACTGCCTGAAGTTGAACGTATTTTTTCAATGATCACACATTTCAGTTTTAAAATTGAAAAAGGTTATTTTAGCTGGCAATATCATGATTTTGATTCAGGAACCATTCCCTATTCAGTTGACTCCAAAGAATTCATTGCTTTTCAACAAGAGGTAACATCAAAATGTCCCAAACAGTTTGATGAACTAGAAGGTATTTTATTATGCGTAGACACTTTTCAAATTATACCAGTGATATAGGGCTGTCTAATCTTGCTAGGCTAGCCGATTCCTCCACAAATGCTGAGGACTATTCCAATAGCTTATATTTACTGGGTAAAGAGTTGGGCACTGTTTTAGTAGAACAAATCCCAGATAAAAACATCTGCGTTGCTTGCACTGTAGAAGATGCAGACTTTTTGGCCAAAGGCATTATTGACTCCTTAAGTGTTTTATCTTCTGATATATCCTTGGCTTGTTTCTGGAATC
>WTCM01000179.1 GCA_013138595.1 Methyloprofundus sp.
CGCTTATTATCGGCAGAACAGGACAAACAAAATGCCGAAAATTCAGAAAATAGAAAACTGCAAGTCGGTAGTGGTGACCGTTCGGAACGCATTCGCACGTACAACTACCCTCAAGGTCGTATGACCGACCACCGCATTAATCTAACGCTTTATAAATTAGACGAAATTATGCAAGGCGGATTAGAGCATGTCGTGCAACCTCTCATCAATGAGCATCAAGCCGAATTACTCACTCAATTAGGTGATGAAATCTAAATAATGAACAGCATCCAGTCAGTGCTAGCCTCAGCGGCTAGCACCTTACAGGCGAGCTCTGACTCCGCCGAGCTAGATGTCGAAGTCTTGCTCTGCCATGTACTGCAAAAAAATCGCACGTATCTACGCACTTGGCCTGAAAAATCACTAAATAGCACTCAGCTTAGCGAGTTTTTTGCTTTACTCACACAGCGCCAACAAGGCCAGCCGATTGCGTATTTAATCGGCACTAGGGAATTTTGGTCACGCGATTTTTATGTGGATGCAAATGTACTGATTCCTAGGCCTGACACAGAAACCTTAATTGAGCTTTGCCTTAAACTTATCCAGCAAAAGCCTGAGGTAACTTTAGTCGATTTAGGCACAGGTTCTGGCATTATCGCCATCACACTTGCCGCAGAATGCCCACAGCTTAAAGTCACGGCAATTGATAGTAGTTTAGCAGCACTCAACATTGCTCTGAAAAATGCCCAACTGAATCAAACCCCCAATATTCGCTTTCTACACAGCCATTGGCTAGACCAAGTCGCTGGTGAAACCTTTGATTTTATCGTGAGCAACCCGCCGTATATAGACCCAGATGACCCGCATTTAAAACAAGGCGATGTACGCTTTGAGCCTAATAGTGCTTTAGTTGCGGAACAACAGGGGCTAGCGGATATAATGCATATTAGCCAACAAAGCAAACAGCAACTTAAGCAGGGTGGCTACTTAGTTTTTGAACACGGTTACGACCAAAAACAAGCCGTACATGAGATACTACAACAACAAAATTACCAAAACATACACTGTCAACACGACCTCTCTAATCACCCACGTATCAGCTATGCCCAATGGCTAGGTTAAAGCACTATGTCCACGACACACGAAGAAATTACTTTACCCAGAAAAATCGTACAAAACTTACTGCATCATGCACAACAAACGCCTGAATTAGAAGTTTGCGGGCTAATTAGCAGTCAAGACCAACAGCCCTACCGCAGCTATGCCATTAAAAATGCCGCAGATCAGCCCGAGCGATTTTTTCAATTAGATCCTCAGGAACAGATTCAAGCGATGGCAACCATGCGCGATAATAACGAGCAATTATTTGCCATTTATCACTCTCACCCCACTGCACCCGCAAGCCCCTCAAAAACAGATATTGCTCTCGCCAATTACCCCGAGGCACTGTATTTAATTATTTCACTGAATACCAAAGGGATTATGGAATTACGGGCTTTTAAGATATTGGAAGAGCACTTTACTGAACTTGCTTTGCGCTTGAAAAATTAACCGAAACTCTCAAAACAAAGCATTGCACTCTGCCTAATATTTTCGGACATATCATCATGTTGGGCGGCAAAAAGATAGCAGCCCAAGCAAGGATATTATTTTATAAAGGAATCAGCCCTTTTTTACTTCTTAGAAAATTGATAAACCGCACCAAATCTCGCTTTTAGCGTCATGCTTTTATCATCTTTGCTAAGCAAAGTGAATTTATCAAACTTTCCTGCTCTGCCTAAAAGAGCTATATCTAATTTATCTCCATCAATCACATACTTAACAGGCAACTGATCATAATAGTCCCCCTCACGTGGAATATGTTTAATCGTAACAGTCCCATTTTTATTAAAAACCCAAATATCTTCTCTGTTCATCAGCTCGTTTGATTTCTCAGACTTTTTAGTGTGCTCCAAAGTCCACGCACCTTGTATACTTTCATTCGTTAAAGCAGTCACTTCAGCAAACGCCTGACCACTTAGTAATATAAGACCAGTGGCAAGTGCTGCTAGGTTCATTTTTTTCATTGTTTTCTCCAAGTTATTTAACGGGTATTCGGAAGCCATTGTACGCCTTAAGCACAAGAAATATAGCCTTAGCCATTCATAAGTAGCAATAACAGCTAATTCATTCATTAGTATATTAGAGAATAATAACTAATGTCGTGATGTATCTAGCCTCTTGCTATAACAGCACCACCACTCGCTTTTATATTTCTTTTTTTATAGCACTAAAACCTTATGCTTTGTATGATAATAGAAACAGCCAGTAGGTCGACGATTAGCCTCACCCTTCCACTACTTACTTGCCTACTTCAATACTCACCGTAGCAAGCTTAGAGCATATACTCCGACTCAAGCCATCCACTCCAGCGCCTAAGCGATTAAAAATAGCTAAAAATTAAAAATTCCCTGTTAGCCCTTTATAAAAAATGCTCCCCCGTTATTACAACCTTGTTTGATATGTTAGTGTAAAATGCACGAGCTAGTTACTGTTACAAAAACTAAGTAGCACAGCAAGAGAGTGCATAAAAAATAAAAACATATCATTATAAAAATAAAATTTTCATAGGAAATAGTTATGACCATTAAAAAAAACATAGGTAAATCACTGCTTATTATTGCTGGTAGTTTTCTGCTTTCAAATGCCTATGCAGAAGAACCCAAAAAAGCTGGCGCACTGATTTATTTATGCGGCGAAGAAAACACAACACCGATTGGAACAGCGACATTAGTTGAAACGCCTTCTGATGAAGGTGTCAAACAAGTCGATGTTAATATTACGATCACTTCAGGTTTAAGCGTTGGAAAACATGGAGTGCATATACATGAAACAGCGAATTGTACACCTTGTGGGGATGCACAAGGACATTTTGATCCAGGCCCAGAGAGCAACTCTAACCCAGATGGTAATCACCCCTTTCACTCGGGCGACTTAAATAATATTGCTATTGATGAAAATGGTATTGGAATCCTTCAAACCACTACCAGCCGTGTCACATTATCAGCAGGTCCTATCAGTATTTTTGATGAAAATGGCAGTGCTTTTATTATTCATACGAATGAAGACACTTACTGCCCAGATGGTGTAACAACAGGCTGTGCAGGCGGTTCACGTGATGCTTGTGGTATTATTTACTCGTTTTAAAAAAACACAGAAAACCACTTAAGCAGGCAAAATAACTCTCACTCTTTAGATTAAAAAAGTGAGAGTTGTTCCAGAAAAATCAGAAAAAAATGAGGGTCAGAGTTAGATTTTTTTACAAAAGAGGTAAAAAAATTCCCTCTGTCTCTAAATAATACCCTGCCCCCTAATATTCCTTTATGGGAATCCCCACTAAACTCTTGTAAAATCCCCCCCTTCTATTCTAAAAAAGGTTTATATCACCATGAGATTAAATATTGCAGCAACGCCCGCGAGCGCCAGTGAACTAGCGACTAATAAAGTATTAAGAAATACTTACATGCTATTGTCTATGACTTTACTGTTTAGCGCTCTATGCGCTGGTTTGGCTATGATGCTAAATATGCCGCCTTTAGGCATGGTTGTGACGATGATAGGCTACTTTGGCTTATTATTTGCAACACATAAGTTTAGTCGTAGTGCCTTAGGCTTGGTACTTGTATTTGCACTCACTGGCTTTATGGGGCTGACCTTAGGGCCGATTATCAATATGTACCTAAGTGCTTATGCAAACGGTGCAGAATTGGTGATGACTGCTTTAGGCGGAACAGGCCTTATCTTTATTGCTTTATCAGCTTATGCTTTAACAACACGTAAGAATTTTAACTTTTTAGGTGGCTTTTTAATGGTTGGAGTGCTTGTTGCATTTCTTGCTGGAATCGGCGCTATCGTGTTCGCTATCCCTGCTTTATCATTAGCCGTTTCTGCGATGTTTATTTTGTTAATGTCAGGGCTGATTTTATATGAAACAAGTGAAATCATTCATGGCGGTGAAACTAACTATATTTTAGCGACTGTCTCTTTATATGTGTCTATTTACAATTTATTCTTAAGCTTATTGCAGCTATTAGGCGCTTTGGACGGGGAATAAACAACAGCGCTTGTTAATTAAATATATTGACTAGATAAAAAGCAGCCCAAAACTTATTTTGGGCTGCAGGAGCAAGCGAGAGAAAAGTAGGTCATTCCCGAAGTCTTACCCAGTCAAGCGTCACGGCAATTAAGTTAAGCATTGTAATATAGGATGTGTTGACGATAGGAAACGCATCAAAGGCAAGAAAGATGCGTTTCGTGCCTCAACACATCCTATATTTTTTCCTTAACTTAATTGCCGTGAGTCAAGCGTGGGCACAAGCTTGGTCGAGAATCGACGCTTTAGCATAGATCCCTGCTAAAGCTTATGCCCTGCTCGACTGGGTACACTGCGGGAATGAGGAGCTGATAGTTTAAGAGTATTGACTGGGTGGGATTGGTATTAGCTTGTTAAACCTCGTCCATTTTGAAATGCGTACTTTTTAAATTTCATATTTTGATTGCTTAAATTTGTCTTAAAGTCCTTAAAAATCTACTTTTAAAGGTGATATGTTTAGTTCAAATTGATTCAATAAAAAAGG
>WTCM01000135.1 GCA_013138595.1 Methyloprofundus sp.
AAAAGACTTCGGAAATGACGTTGTTAAAATGGTGAAAAAGAGGCTTCTCAAGTCATTACAAAATCCGCTATTTTTCCAAACGCCAGCCGCGCCAATACGAATATACTGCAGGAAAAACGATTAAAACCAGTACTAAGGTTGAAATCATACCCCCGACCATTGGCGCTGCAATACGCTTCATCACATCTGCGCCAGTACCCGTTTGCCATAAAATAGGCGTGAGACCGATTAAGGTGGTCATGCCACTCATTAACTTAGGGCGTATGCGTCGCGCAGCGCCTTCTACAATCGCTTCGGTGAGCTGTTGCTGGTTCTGTAAACGGTTTTCGGCTTTAAAATGTTGATAACTTAAGTCCAAATACAGCAGCATTAATACGCCCATTTCAGCGGCAAGCCCTGCCAGTGCGATCATACCCACCCAAACGGCAATGCTGATATTGTATTCGAGGAAATATAATAACCAGACGGCTCCTATCAGGGAAAAAGGAATTGCTAGTAAAATAATCAGTGTTTCAGCAATCGAACCATGATTGATAAATAACATTAAAAAGACGATTAATAATGTAATCGGCACTAAGACCTTGAGGCTTTCTTTAACCCGTTGGTAATATTTAAATTGCCCAGCCCATTCAATCCTTATGCCTTGAGGCAGGTTAATCTGTGTGTCGATTACTTGTTTCGCTAGCGTCACATAGTCTACAAAGCTAATATCTTTAACATCCACAAAGACGAAAGAGACTAACTCACCCGATTCATTGCGTAACATCGGCGGGCCGTTAATAAATTTCAAAGTACTTAACTGGTTCAGCGGAATTTGTGCGCCTGTGGGTGTCGGCACGCGGACTTGCATTAAAGCATCGGGGTTATCGCGAAAATCCCGTGCATAACGTAAATTTACGGCATAACGCTCACGACCTTCTATGGTCTGTGTGACATTTAAGCCGCCCACGGCGGTACTAATGACTTCTTGTACATCGGCAATGGTTAATCCGTAGCGAGCTATTTTTTGTCGATCTATATCTATATCTAGGTAATAACCGCCTGTCAGACGTTCAGCAAAAGCACTGCGAGTATGTGGGGCTGTTTGCTCATTTTCACGCAGTACTCGTTCTATATTGATTGCACTTGCCTCTATTTCGGCTAAATTATCCCCAAAAACCTTAATACCTAAGCCAGAACGTATACCCGTTGCTAGCATTTCTGTACGCGTTTGTATCGGCATCCACCAAATATTAGGCATGCCAGGGTATTGCAGTTTAGCATCCATTTCAGCGATTAAGTCATCCCAGCTTAAGCCTTCTCGCCATTGCTCTTTAGGCTTTAGGGTAATCACCGTTTCTACCATAGATAAAGGTGCGGGGTCAGTAGGGCTAGTGGAACGTCCTATTTTGCCAAACACACGCTCTACTTCAGGAAAACTTTTTAACTGTTTATCCATCGACTGTAAAACTTTGCCCGCTTCGGCAATAGACATCCCTGGCAATGTCGTCGGCATATATAAAATGCTCCCTTCATTTAAAGGCGGCATAAATTCGCTGCCTAACTTAAAGAAATAAGGCACGGTGCTCACTAAGGCAATAATGGCAAGTAGAATCACCAAAGCGCGAAAACGTACGGCAAGACGCACGATAGGGCTATATAGGGCAATCATGCCACGATTCAGCCAGTTTTTAGAACCGCGAATTTTACCGCGAATCAATAGCACGGCTAAGGCAGGAATCAGTGTAATCGCCAAGAGTGCTGAAAATCCCATCGCATAGGTTTTGGTATAGGCGAGTGGTTTAAATAAGCGTCCTTCAGTGCCTTCTAAGGCAAAAATAGGTAAGAAAGAGACGGTGATAATTAATAAGGCAAAGAAAATACTCGGGCCCACTTCCTGCATTGCCTGAATAGTGACCGCTTTGCGTTGCGCATCACTCGGTTGTTCTAAGTGTTCCAGTCGGTTATGAATATTTTCGATAATGGTAATGGCGGCATCCACCATCGCCCCAATAGCAACCGCAATACCGCCTAGGGACATAATATTCGCGGGCAGTTGCTGCCATGACATAGGAATAAAAGCGAGTAAAATAGCAATCGGTAAGGTGACAATGGCTATTAAAGCAGAGCGTAAATGCAATAAAAATAAGATGATCACCACTGAAACCACCAGCATTTCTTCGCTTAAAGTATCGCGTAAGGTCTTAATCGCTTTTTCAATAAGGCTAGAACGGTCATATACAGTGATAATTTCTACACCAGCAGGCAGTGATTTTTGAATGCTTGCTAAACGCTGTTTAACGCGTTTAATCACATCCAGCGCATCTTCTCCATAACGCATAATCACAATACCGCCCACGGCTTCCCCTTCACCGTCCAGTTCTGCTAAACCACGACGCATAGCAGGCCCTAGGCTTACTTTGGCGATTTGACTCACGGTAATCGCAACACCCTCATGGCTAACGCCTAGTGCAATCCCTTCAATATCAGCAATAGACTGGATATAACCACGCCCGCGAATAAAATGTTCATGTCCTGCAATTTCTAGGACTCGCCCTCCGACATCATTATTAGAACGGCGTATTGCATTCGCCACTTGATTGAGTGATAGCCCAAAAGCATCTAACTTATAAGGGTCTACAGTGACTTGATATTCCTTCTCAAAGCCCCCGATAGAAGCGACTTCGGCAACCCCTGCGACAGATTCTAACCAATAGCGTAGTTTAAAATCTTGTAAGCTACGTAATTCCGCTAGATTTGTTTGTCCTGTTTTATCTATTAAGGCATATTGAAATACCCAGCCTACGCCTGTGGCATCAGGCCCTAGAGTAGGGCGAGCTTCTTTAGGTAAGTCTGCTGCTGCGGTGGTTAAGTATTCCAATACACGAGAACGCGCCCAGTAAATATCGGTATCTTCCTCAAAAATCACATACACAAAACTCAGCCCTAGAAAGCTTTGTCCGCGTACCGATTGCACTTTGGGTGCGGCGAGTAGCTTTGTGGTTAAGGGGTAAGTGACTTGGTCTTCGACTAAATCGGGGCTACGCCCAGGCCATTCGGTATAAATAATGACTTGTACATCGGATAAATCGGGTACGGCATCCAGCGGTGTATTAAGCAAGGCACGATAGCCGCCAAATGCTGCTGCACTTATGATCAGTAAAGTGATAAAGGCATGATTAGCACAATAGGCAATGATTTTTTGAATGGGGCTAGCATGTGGGGTAGGCATAGGGTTTTAGGAGGGTATTCGTAGGGTATCGCACCGCGTACCCTTCACCAGCATGAGGTACGCGGTGCGATACCCTACAATGAAAAAATATAAAGCTATAGCTCTTTATTTCTTAGCCACATAATCATCCGTAAAAACCAGCGAAGATTTAGAACTTAAATCCTGCCAAGTTTTACTGTCTTTTTGCCAAAAACGCCAAACTAAGCCTAAGCCTAAACTTAATAAGGTACAGATCGCTGTGATATAGCGTATAAATGCTTGTTTCCAGCTAATATCTGTTTGCGATTCATCGCTGATAATGCGTATTTTCCAAGCACGTAAACCTAAGGTTTGTCCGCCATGCGTCCAAAACCAAGCATAAAAGAGAAAAGCACAGCTGAACAGATATAAAGGATATAAAATGGGCGCTTGTATCGCTTCGCCTTGCGTAAAAGGGAGTAATACCGCAGTGGCGACAAAAAATAAAGCAATGACCAGCATTAGGTCATAAAATATTGCCGCAAAATAACGAAAAAAACCTGGAGTTGCAGGGGATGCAGGAGCGTCAGGTTCTTGTGCTGTTTGTTTACTCAACTAAACTTTGAAAAGTTCTAGTTTTTGGCCTAAGAACATGCAGTAGGCAATTAAAACTGCGAACATAGGCACTGAGAATGCGATCGGTGGCGTATGGACAAGCAAGATAAAAAGGTCTGAAATAGCGATACTTGCGATAAAAGGATTGTCCAGTAGTGCGCCAAATATTTTTTTAATCATTGTTCCCCCAGTTTTGAATAAATAGGACTCGCTTGGTCTTTAAGTCTTATGCTTAAATTAATCCTTATCGCGAGTTTTTAAGTAAATTTAATATATTTTAAATCAATACGAGATTCTACTATATAATTTAGCGCATTGTAATAAAGAATATAGAGAGATTGATGACTCTAATTTTTTACAGAGCCGTATTTTATTTATTAATAATAATAAAATCAATGCTATATGGCTTTAATCGCTAAAATTAATAAAGGAATAGAGCAATTTTAAGTTTTTTTAAAAAAATAATAAATAAAGCGAAACCTGAAGATGCTGCCGTGACGACTCCTGCTGTACCAGAGCCAGTCGTCACTGATCTTGCTTCTTTACAAGAAGAGCAGGGCGCAACAGTCTATACGCGTTCCGAACATAATATTTCACGTCAGCAAATAAGCAAGCATGCTTTAAAGGTTTTATATCGTTTAAAGAGTGAAGGCTATGAAGCCTATTTAGTCGGTGGCTGTGTCAGAGACTTATTGTTAGGGCGTGAACCTAAGGACTTTGATGTCTCGACTAATGCAACACCCGAGCAAGTTAAGCAGGCATTTCGTAACTGTCGCATTATCGGTAAGCGTTTTCGTTTGGCACATGTGTTTTTTGGGCGAGAAATTATAGAGGTTGCAACCTTTCGTGGCTCAGGTGAACAAGGAAAAGGGCAGCGTAAAATTGACCAAGAAGGGCGCTTATTACATGATAATCACTACGGCACGATAGATGAAGATGTGATTCGTAGAGATTTTACGGTGAATGCCTTGTACTATAATATCCGCGATTTTTCGATTGTGGATTATGTCGGCGGTATGGACGATCATAGAGCGAGTATGATACGCCTGATTGGTGATCCTGAAACGCGCTATCGTGAAGATCCTGTACGTATGATCCGTTTGGTACGCTTTGCGGTGAAATTGAGTTTTAAGATTAATCCCGCCTGTGAACAACCTATTTTTGAACTGGCTGAATTATTAGCTAATATTCCAGCGGCTAGATTGCACGATGAAGCTTTAAAGCTGTTTCTCTCAGGTTATGCGGTGGAAACCTTTGAAATGTTACGTCATTATGGTTTATTTCAGTACTTATACCCCAGTGCAGAGCAAAGTTTAAGCAGTGAAGCTGATCATTTCCCTAAATTGTTTATTGCTAAAGCTTTAGAAAATACCGATAAGCGGATTGGTGAAGGCAAAAGTATTGCGCCTTATTTTCTGATCTCAACCTTTTTATGGGATGCGGTTAAAACGCAGACTGACGAAAACACGGCGGCAGGCCTACCTGATTCTATTGCGATGCAACAGGCGGCAAGCCTAGTGATTTCAGCGCAAGTGAAACATACTTCATTTCCCAAGCATATTGGCGTTGCAATGCGTGAAGTTTGGAGCTTGCAATCACGCTTTAGTTCACGCAATGGCGCGCGTGCCTTCCGTTTATTAGGGCATCCACGTTTTAGAGCCGCTTATGACTTTATGGTGTTACGTTCAGAAACAGGCGGAGAAGATCCAGAGTTAGCCGCTTGGTGGACACGTTTCCAAGAGGTTTCCGAAAGCGAAAAGCAAGAGATGGTCACAGGCTTAAATCGAACGCACCCCAGAAAGCGTAGACGTAGACGTAAACCTAAAGCTAAACCTGCAGCAGAGCAAAACAAGCAAGCGAATGACTAAGATAATTGCCTATATAGGCTTAGGTAGTAATTTAATTACGCCTGAAGCACAAATAAAATCAGCAAGACTCGCGATTAATGCTTTAGACAAAGTGCAAGAACAGGCTTTTTCTAGCTTATATCGCAGTCCGCCCATGGGGCCACAAGATCAGCCTGATTATGTGAATGCGGTGATGGCTATCGTCACTGAGCTAGATGCATTGCCACTGTTGCGTTGTTTGCAAACTATAGAGCTAGAGCAAGGGCGAGAGCGCAAAGATGAGCGTTGGGGGCCACGTACCTTAGATTTGGATATATTATTGTATGCAGATCATTGCATTGATATTCCCGATTTAATCGTGCCTCATTATGGCTTAACAGAGCGCGCGTTTGTGCTTTACCCCTTACAAGAAATTGCACCGATGCTAGAGCTTCCTAAATTGGGACATATCAACGATTTAATTAACAACTGTCCTTTAGCAGGGCTGGAGAAAATAGTTTAATGAGTCAATACGCAACACACTCAGTTAAGCAGAAAAATATTGCTGATTTACAGGCAATGAAGCAAGCTGGGGAAAAGATTAGCAGTTTAACCGCGTATGATGCCAGTTTCGCAGGGCTAATGGATAGAGCCGCGATTGATGTTATTTTAGTCGGTGACTCCTTGGGGATGGTGGTACAAGGTCATGCGAGTACTTTACCCGTGAGTATGCAAGATATTTTATATCACACGCAAGCGGTCAGCCGTGGTTGTCAGCTTGCGTTTATTATTGCCGATTTACCGTTTATGAGTCATGCAACACCTTTGCTAGCCGCTGAAAATGCAGCGCTCTTGATACAACAAGGTGGCGCGCAAATGGTGAAGCTAGAAGGGGCTTGTTTAGCTGAAATTGAATTTATGGTGCAGCAAAGCATTCCTGTGTGCGCGCACTTAGGCTTATTACCACAATCTTTTTATCAGCAAGGTAAATATGCCGTGCAAGGTAAGGAAGAAAAAGAGGCGCAACGTATTCTTGCCGAGGCACTTGCGGTTGAACAAGCAGGTGCACAGATGTTAATTTTGGAATGTGTCCCCGCGAGTTTGGCAAAGCAAATTACGCAGCAACTGACTATTCCTGTGATTGGGATAGGCGCAGGAGTGGATTGTGATGGGCAGGTATTGGTGGTTTACGATATGTTAGGTATAGGCTTAGCTACGCCACCGCGATTCACCAAAGATTATATGCAGCAAACAGAGTCTATTTTTGCGGCAATACAAGCTTATGTAGACGAAGTCAAAAGCAGTTGTTTTCCTAGTTTAAGTCATAGTTTCTAATATGTTGATTGCTAAAATTACGGTATTACGTAGGCAGGTAAAACAATGGCGACAAGCAGGCGAAAGTATTGCTTTTGTCCCCACGATGGGAAACTTACATGCAGGGCATTTACAATTAGTCAAAGCGGCGAAGGCACAAGCCGATCATGTGATTGTCAGTATTTTTGTCAATCCCACGCAGTTTGGGCAAGGCGAAGATTTTGCTTCTTACCCTAAAACTTTAGACGTAGATACGGAGCAACTAGCCGCTTTAAGCGTTGATATTGTGTTTACGCCTAGTGTCGAGGAAATGTACCCTAATGTAGGGCTGACCACCGTTAGTGTGGAAAAAATCACAGAAAACTACTGTGGCATGGCAAGACCTGGGCATTTTGACGGGGTTGCGACTGTGGTGAATAAGTTATTTAATATCGTACAGCCTGATAGTGCTTTTTTTGGTGAAAAGGACTTTCAGCAGTTAGCAGTGATTCGCACGATGGTCGCAGATTTAAACAGCCCTGTAGAGATTTTTTCCGTGCCTACATTTCGTGAAGAAAGCGGTTTAGCGATGAGTTCACGCAATGGCTATTTAGGCGAAACTGAAAAAAACTTAGCCGCTGAGCTTTATCAGTCCTTGTGTGCAGCACAGCAAGCGGTACTGGCGAAACAGCCAGCTTATGCAGAGATAGAAGCTGCACAAACGCAGAAATTAATGCACTTGGGTTTTTGCGTGGAGTATTTTACGGTTTGTCGGAGAGGTGACCTACAGTCAGCGGGTATGAATGATAAGCACATTATTATTTTAGTCGCCGCAAGATTAGGCAAGACACGCTTGATTGATAATATACAGATTGATCTTTAAAGGTCTTCCTGTATGCTACCTAGGCTAGACCTCGTCCATTTTGAAATGCGTACTTTTTAAATTTCATATTTTGATTGCTTAAATTTGTCTTAAAGTCCTTAAAAATCTACTTTTAAAGGTGATATGTTTAGTTCAAATTGATTCAATAAAAAAGG
>WTCM01000048.1 GCA_013138595.1 Methyloprofundus sp.
GATAATTTCGATAAGCTCTGCTTTGCTGAGCTCAAGAATGGCAAGAAACGCGACAACAACTCCCGCTTTTCCTTCGTCGTAGGTAAAGAGTCTTGTAAAAAGGAAGCTACTCTTGTTTTCGAGTCTTTCCATAATGAGGGCCATTCTTTCACGGACAGATAAGGGGTCTTTAGTAATAATATGGTGACTTAATTGATCAACGCGACGTAGCACACCTTGTAAAGCGAGTGCTAAATCATGCAGTTGAACTTCGGGGTGACTCTTATGCACGCTCACAGCAGAGGTATCGACTGTGGCGATAAAAATATCGCGTTCCATGCGCGGTAATTCGGCAATCTCTTCAGCCGCTTTCTTAATTCGTTCGTATTCTTGTAAACGTCGAATTAAGAGCGCGCGTGGATCTTCTTCATCCTCTTCAACCGTCGGCTGCCTAGGCAATAGCATACGTGATTTTATCTCCGCAAGCAAAGCCGCCATTAATAGATATTCCGCTGCTAGTTCTAATTGCAACTCAGTCATGGCATTGATATAAGCCATATACTGTTTAGTAATTTGTGTGATTGGGATATTTAAAATATCCAAATTCTGCTTTCTGATTAAGTATAGCAGTAAATCCAACGGCCCTTCAAAAGAGTCTAAAAAGACTTTTAACGCATCAGGAGGAATATATAAGTCTTCAGGGAGCTCTAAGAAAGGCTCACCTGCGACAATAGCGATAACATTTTCTGGTGTATTGTCTATATTAGCTTCTATAGCTGACATTGTTTACTCCTGAATTCAACTCATAAGTGCATAACCCAGTAAATTTTTCATATCGCCCCCCGTCAGTTCTTCAAATACTTCGTAGGATGGGTAGAACGGACGGCATGTCTTTTTAGGCGCGCAGTGAAACCCATCACTTTGTCGCGTAAAATGCTGGGTTTCGCAAAAAGACGCTCTACCCAGCCTACATTTAGATCGAATAAGCTTACTTAGATCCGCCAAAAATCACGTGCTAACAATGGATGCATAAAATGACACCCTACAGGCTTACCTCAAGCCTGCAATCGAATAAAACACATCTCTAGCAATGCCTAAAGGGTAGCCTAAAAGTACATCTAAACCACTGGTCATCATTAACAACACTAAAAGATAAAACCCATATTTCTCAAACTGGTTGTAATATCGATTCCAACGACCTGGCAATGCCCACGATAAAATACGGCTACCATCTAAGGGAGGAATCGGTAATAAATTCAATAAGGCTAAAATAAGATTGATCGTAATCCCAGCCACTCCGACATACATCAAGGGCAAAGAAAATTCTGCTGTATCAATAATAATCGCGACACGAATCACTAAAGCCCAAGCTAACGCCATTAAAAAGTTTGCCACCGGCCCTGCGAGTGCCACCAGTGCCATATCGTGCTTAGGATTGCGTAAATTACGTGTATTCACGGGCACAGGTTTTGCCCAGCCAAACACAAAACCCGTAAAGGCAAGCATTAAACCAGGCACTAAAATAGTCCCTACTGGGTCTATATGCTTTAGCGGGTTTAGGGTTAAACGCCCCAACATCCATGCGGTATTATCGCCATATTGTTTTGCCACCCAACCATGTGCGGCTTCATGCACGGTAATGGCAAATAGTACAGGGATACCCCAGACGATAATTTTTTGTATTAAACTTAACTCTTCCACTTTTAGGCTCCTAACATGGGTGCTTCGCCTTTTCCTTGGCGAATAATTTCTATTTCATCAGCACAGGAAATAACCGTGCTAGGTTCACTATCAATCAAGCCTGCATCAATAATTAAATCTAATTCATGTTCTAATTTCTCTCTGATTTCATAAGGGTCAATCATCGCCAGCTCTTCATCTGGCAAAATCAGTGTGGTACTTAATAAGGGCTCGCCTAATTCTTCCACCAGTGCTAACGCAATATTATTGTCTGGAATGCGAATACCAATGGTTTTACGCTTAGTATGTAACATGCGTTTAGGGACTTCTTTAGTTGCCGTAATAATAAATACAAACGGCCCAGGTGTGAGATTTTTGATTAAACGATGGGTATCATTGCTGACCTTAGTAAACGTAGAGACCTGTGCTAAATCTTTACATAATAAAGTAAAGTTATGTTTATCATCTAACTGGCGAATACGTTTTATTTTATCCAGTGCTTGTTTATCGCCTATATGACAGGCTAAAGCGTAACTCGTATCAGTAGGATAGACAATCACACCGCCTTGGCGCAATATTTCAGCCGCTTGATAAATTAAGCGTGCTTGTGGATTTTCAGGATGTATTTCAAAAAATTGAGCCATGTTTTTTTACCGATGTTATTTACTTTAAATACTCTTCAGAAGGCAAAGTAAATGGAGGGTGATAATCCAGTTCGACAATATGTATTTTATTACCTAAATATTGGTAATGTATTATCCATTCGGATGTCCAGTCGCCATATTCATTGGTTTCATCATAGCTTGGTATTCCAATATGGTAATGATGAAGACTATGTTCTTGCGCGTGCTTTACTTTTTCTAAGAAATGGGAGTCATTCGTGTCTACGTGGTGGGATGGCTTATTTCTTCCTGGTAAAGAGCTAAAGCCATTATTTTCTATATGTTCAACAAAATCGAGTATTTTATCTTGATCTTTAATAGGAAATTGATTGAATTTTTTGAGAAATATCTCACCATAAGCTACAGTGAAGCGTTTGTCGCTTTACTTTTCATCCATGCGCGCAACTCTTCTCTTGTTAAGTTTCTTGGTGGTATATGAACAGGCGCATCAACAGCTTTTTTCATTTGTTCTAAATCAAATGTAAAGGGTATTTCTGAGTATGCGTTATTATTCTCTGTTCTTGTTATCAAATCAGATGTGTTTTTTCTATACGCAATAGACATAAGAGCACCTCAGTCATGTTTTAGTCAGAAAGAATAATAAAATTATACGTTTAGTCCCAGAGTAAAGCAAAAATATATTTATAACCCTGTCTCTCACGGTAAAATTATTTAACAGTTTTCAAAGCCTCACGCTCAGCCGTCGTCTTAGCCACTTTATCCCGCAAATAAACAGGCATTGCTTGTTCTACAGAAACCGTTTGTCCACGCTGTACCGCAACCGCAGCTAATAAAGCAATTTCAGCAGAATGCGGTAAATAATCCGCATCAAAATCGATTAACTGCGTGCCTAAACGCTCTGTTAGTTCTTGCTGATAAGCAGTAAAACCTGAACCGATACCGTAGCCTGTTTGCTGTAAAGCATCGACTGCGCTTGCTGGCTGTACATATTCTTTACCTAATAAAGCTGCATAACCTTCGGCATCGCGCTGATACACTGCCCAATATAGTTCATTCATGCGCGCATCAACCGCAGTAAAAATCGTATCGTGCTGCGTTTTTTGTAAACATGCCTGACTGATAGCTGCTAAAGTCGAGATAGGGGCAACAGGCAAATCCGCACCATAAGCAATACCTTGCATTACCCCTGTGGCAATGCGTACCCCTGTAAACGAACCAGGGCCACAACCAAATGCGATTGCATCTAATTGCTGAGGCTTTAATTCTGCCTCAGCCATTAAGCCATCAATCATCGGTAGCAATAACTTAGTGTGTATACGCGGTGCAATTTCGAAACGCTCAATAATCTCACCATCAAGATATAAAGCGGCAGAACAAGCTTCGGTTGCAGTATCTACCGCTAATATTTTCATTGAAAATTATTCACCTTTTAAAGCAGCGATAACAGCGTCATAATTAGGTTCATGTGTCACTTCACGGACTAATTCGGTATAAATGACCTTATCGCCTTCATCAATCACAACCACCGCTCTTGCGGTTAATCCTGCTAACATGCTGTCTAAAATATGTACGCCATAATCATTGGCAAAATTAGAGCGAAAAGTAGACACGGGATGTACTTCTTTTAAGCCTTCTGCTTCACAAAAACGCCCCTGTGCAAAAGGTAAATCCGCTGAAACCATTAAAA
>WTCM01000052.1 GCA_013138595.1 Methyloprofundus sp.
CGTTGCTCTAGCCAGTCTATGCCAGGCTGTAAAATATCGATATCACCTCTAAAGCGATTAATCACAAAGCCTATAATCCGTTGTTGTTCAGACTCACTTAAAAGCTCCAGCGTACCGACTAAATGCGCAAAGACTCCGCCTCTATCTATATCAGCAACTAAAATAACAGGGCAATCTACCGCTTCTGCAAAGCCCATATTGGCCACATCGCCTTGTCTTAAATTAATTTCAGCAGGGCTGCCAGCGCCTTCCACAATAATGCGTTGATATTGTTTTTCTAAACGCTGAAAAGAATCTAAGACCACCGGCATGGCTTGTGCTTTATAAGCATGATAAGCTTTTGCACCTAAATTTTTATACACTTTACCCTGCATAATCACTTGTGCCGTCTTATCAGAGTTAGGTTTGAGTAACACGGGATTCATATCGGTATGCGGTGCAATTTGACATGCTTTCGCTTGTACTGCTTGTGCGCGACCTATTTCTCCCCCTTCTGGCGTCACCGCACTATTGAGCGCCATATTTTGTGGCTTAAAGGGAGCCACGCACTCGCCGCGTCGTTTATAATAGCGGCATAAACCTGTGACTAAGGCACTTTTGCCCGCGTCTGACGTTGTACCTTGCACCATTAATGTTGTTGCTTGCATTCTTTTCCTTTGATTAAAACTAGCGATTTATGACTGTTTCACTGACGCTATTATTTGCCTTGCTCCTAGATGCCTTATTGGGTGAACCTAAAAAAGCTCACCCTTTAGTTTTCTTTGGCAACTATGCCCAAGCTATCGAACAGCGGCTTATTCTACCGAGTGAATCCGCAAATACAAACCAAAAATTACGCGGTGCGCTTGCGGTTGTTATCGCGATTGTACCTATCACACTATTCGTCTTGATACTGACTCGCTCAGACGGCTTGAATACGTTTTTAAGCCCCATCATTTTGTACCTCTGCATTGCACCCAAAAGTTTATTGCAGCACACGCAAGCCATTTATCGCCCATTACAGAAAGGCGATTTAGCGTCAGCAAGACATGCGATTAGTATGATTGTCAGTCGTGAAACGGCGCAAATGGATGAATTAGCGATTCGTAAAGCAACCATCGAAAGCACTTTAGAGAATGGCGCGGATGCGATTTTCGCTGCAATTTTTTGGTTTTTGGTCGCAGGTCCCGCAGGAGCGGTATGCTATCGAATGAGTAATACTTTAGATGCTATGTGGGGTTATAAAAATCAGCGTTATTATTATTTTGGGTATAGCGCAGCACGTTTAGATGACGTATTGAATTGGATTCCAGCGCGCTTAACCGCGTTAAGTTATTTATTATTAGGTAATAGCCGCCAAGCATGGCGCTGTTATCGTCAACAAAGCCCACACTGTGAAAGCCCTAATGCGGGTGTAGTGATGAGTACAGGCGCAGGGAGTTTGGATGTGCAATTAGGCGGTGATGCGATTTATCATGGCAAGTTAAAAAATAAAATAGTGTTAGGCTCAGAGCGTATCGCGACGAATGCGGACATTCTCCGTGCAAATCATTTAATTTTAAAGACCACCTTGCTTTGGCTAGTCTGTGTGAGTGTGGGAGAAAGTCTTGCTTAAACATGGTGGACGCTTATTAGAAGCAGCAAAACACTATCAAATCCCGCTTGCAGAATGGGCGGATCTTTCCACGGGGATTAATCCTAATGGCTATCCGATCCCTGAGATTCCCGCAGCCTTATGGCAACGTTTACCAGAAGATCAAGATGAGTTGATTGCAGCCGCGCAAGCTTATTATGCCTGCGACTCACTACTTGCCGTGGCAGGCTCACAAGCCGCGATTCAAAGTTTACCTTTATTACGCAAAAAATCTGTCGTGGGTTTTGTCACCCCTTCTTATGCAGAACATGTTTACTCATGGGAAAAAGCAGGGCATACAGTGATCAATATGTCAGCCGAGCAGATTGATGCGCAGATTGGGCAATTAGATTGCTTAGTCTTAGTCAACCCCAATAACCCAAGCGCTGAAACCTTTACTCAAAAACAATGTTTAAGGTGGTTAGAAAATTTAAGACAACGTGAGGGCTGGTTAATCGTTGATGAAGCGTTTATTGATTGCCGGCCTGAACTCAGCCTAAGTCAATTACAGCCTTTAGAGGGCTTAATTATTTTGCGCTCTATTGGTAAATTTTTTGGCTTAGCAGGCTTAAGAGCAGGGTTCGTCTTAGCAGAGGCAGGTATTTTACAAGCCTTAAATGAGCACTTAGGCCCTTGGCCTTTAAGCAATCCCAGCCGTTTTGTCTGCATTCAAGCCTTACAAGATAAAGCTTGGCAAATCGAAACGCGGCAACAGTTACAGCAGCAAAGTCAGCGTTTAAAGTACTTACTCACCCAATATCATTTAAAACCTACGGGATCTGACCCTTTATTTCAATGGGTGCAAACAGAGCGCGCTGACAGTATTCATCAGCAACTGGCTGAGCAAGGCGTTTTTACGCGATTATTTAAACCCTCCTCTAGTTTGCGCTTTGGTTTGGCGGCTGATGAGTCTCAATGGCTGCATTTGGAAGCGGCGCTGCAAACACTTAAGGGGCTGTGAAAGTATTTTAAATGAGGAATCCAAAACAAGTTTTGGGCGTGTTTTGATTGAGTTAATTTGTAACTTCTATAAGTAGTTGATTATTTAGTTTTATAGGATTTTTCAAGCGACTAAACGCCCAAAACGCGTTTTGGACTCCAGCTTAAAAGATGCGTTTCGTGCCTCAACACATCCTATATTTTTTCTTTAACTTAATTGCCGTGACGCTGTTAAAGTCATTTATTATTGGGATTGGTATCATGAGGCTTTGAAAGGTACGCGGTGCATACCCTACACATTAAAATCATCGCGGTTTATTTAGGCTTTCTTATCTGCTTGTTTTCAGGGATAATATAGAGTTATTCTGTCTCACCTTTAAGTCACTAAGTACATGAAACAAAAGCTAGAATCTCTCTTATTGCACACTGTCAACGCGTTAAAATCAGACGGTATCATCGAACACGACTTCAATCCTAAAATTACTATTGAGCGAGCGCGTGATCAGCAACATGGTGATTTTGCTAGTAATCTCGCGATGATGCTGGCAAAACCAGCAAAAATGAATCCGCGTCAATTAGCCGAAAAAATTGTGGCTTTGCTGCCTAGTGATGTCAATGTGACCAAAGTAGAAATCGCAGGGCCTGGCTTTATTAATTTCTTTATCGATCCCAATGCGCAATATCAAGTGATTACGCAGATCCATGAGCAAGGCGAGAAGTTTGGGCTAAGCCAAGTGGGCGCTGGTAAGAAAGTTCAAGTGGAATTTGTGTCGGCTAACCCAACCGGTCCTTTGCATGTCGGTCATGGGCGTGGTGCGGCTTATGGTTCAGCGGTGGCAGATTTATTAACCGCGGTGGGCTTTGATGTACAGCGTGAATATTATGTGAATGATGCTGGGCGGCAGATGGATATTTTGGCTGCAAGTGTCTGGTTACGTTACCTAGAAGAATGTGGCGAAGTGCTTTCTTTTCCTAGTAATGGCTATCAAGGGGATTATGTACGTGAGATTGCGGCGAATTTACGCCGTGAAGTACATAATGAGTACCGCCATCCTATCAGCTTAGTTTTTGAAGATATTCCAGCAGATGAGCCACAAGGCGGCGATAAAGACAAACATATTGATGGCTTAATTCAGCGCGCAAAAACCTTATTGGGCGATAAACAATACCGAGATGTTTTTCAAGCGGGTTTGAATGATATTTTGGCAGGTATTCGTACCGATTTAAGTGATTTTGGCGTGGATTACCAGCAGTGGTTTTCAGAACGACAATTGATGGATGATGGCTCTATCGATAAAGCATTAGAGCGTTTGCGTGAATCTGGACACCTATATGAAAAAGAAGGTGCTACGTGGTTTGCCTCTAGCAAGCTAGGCGATGAAAAAGATCGTGTTGTCGTGCGTGAAAATGGGCAGAGTACTTATTTTGCATCCGATATTGCTTATCACATGAATAAGTTAGATCGTGGCTTTGAGCAGATTATTAATATTTGGGGCGCAGATCATCACGGTTATATTCCTAGAGTTAAAGCCGCGATGCTTGCCTTAGGTGCCGATCCAGAAAAATTAACCGTCTTATTAGTTCAGTTTGCTATTTTATACCGTGGCGATGAGCAAGTGCAGATGTCTACGCGCTCTGGTTCTTTTGTGACCTTGCGCCAATTACAGCATGAAATTGGCTTAGATCCAGCGCGTTTTTATTATGTAATGCGTAAAGCAGAACAGCACATGGATTTTGATTTAAAACTAGCAACTTCTAAGAGCAATGAAAATCCTGTCTTTTATGTGCAGTATGCACATGCACGGGTTTGCAGCGTCTTAAGACAACTCTCTGAAAAAGGCTTCCAACGTGATATAGAGTCAGGTAATAGCAATTTAGATAAACTACAAGAACCGCAAGAGCTTAATTTAATCAAACTTTTGACTCAATACCCAGAAGTGATACAGCGTGCCGCCTTACAATACGAGCCTCACTTAGTGATTAATTACTTACGTGAATTAGCGGCAGAGTTTCATAGCTATTACAATGCCCATCAATTTATTGTCGATGATATAAGCGTACGTAATGCGCGTTTAAATTTAATTGTTGCGGTTAAACAAGTCTTGGCAAATGGGCTTAAGTTACTCAGGATTAACACACCAGAAACAATGTAATGAAAGATTATAAGCATCGAGTCACCGAGCCTAAACAAGCGCGTAGCAAGCGACCCCGCAAGCGCAAGTCTTCTTCTACACGCAGAAAAAAAGCAAATAACAGTGTGCC
>WTCM01000201.1 GCA_013138595.1 Methyloprofundus sp.
GCGCTTGCTGTGCTTGTTGAACATGTTGCTGGTATAAAGCGTCAAAATTAACAGGTGCTAATAACAACTGAGGGAAACCGCCTTTTGCGACTAAATCTGAAACCACTTCACGTGCATAAGGGAATAAGATGTTAGGGCAAAAGCTACCAATCATTGGCCCCATTTCTTCATCATTAAAACCCCCTAATGCAAAAATACCTGCTTGAGTCACTTCCACTAAGTAAGCCGTTGTTTCGCCCGTTTTAACGGTAATCGTAACGGTTAAAGTCACTTCAAACATAGACTCCGGAAGTGCTGCTGAATTAGTACCTAAATTGAACTCAACCGCTGGCTCCCACTTTTCAGTAAAAACATTCGGTGCAGCAGGTGATTCAAAAGAAATATCTTTCGTGTAAACTTTTTGAATTGAAAATTGTTTTTCTTGTGCTTTTTTTTCTTCAGCCATGATTTTTAAGGTCTTTTTAAGTTATGTTAATAAAGTTGTTATTTTTTACCTGCAACAACAGGTAATTTATTTTCTTCCCAAGATTGCATGCCACCTCTCATAGAATAGACATTAGTAAACCCTAATTTAGTTAAGGTTGCACACGCGGTTCCTGAGCGCATACCTGATTGGCAAACGACAATCACATCATCTTCTTTGTGCAAATCAATTTTACCAATATTTTTTTCAATACTCCCTAATGGGATATTGGTCGCATCTGCAATATGTCCTTTTTTAAACTCGCCCCCCTCACGTACATCCACAATAATAGGATTACCTGAGTTTAATTTGGTGACCGTCAGAATGGGCGAAATCATTTGATATTTACGCATGCTAGATTCGATAATATCTTGAATTAGAAAGAAAGTAACCGCTAAAAATGCAACCACTAACATCCAATGGTTAGAGGCGAATTCGATATATTGATCTATCATGAGTCTTTAAATATAGGTAAGTTAAAATTTAGATGGCTTATAAATAATAGTCTGCGCTATTTTATATGCGTCCATCGTTGCATTTACTAAAACCACTTATTATACATGCTGATATAAGCACAAGGATAGATGAAAAGTAATTCTATATAAGAATGGGGGGACTCTTTTAAGGAGAAGTATAAATACTGCGGGTGAAATACTATCTTTGTAGGCAAGCTAGCACAATCATGCCGCGAGCGTATAACCGCTACAGGTATTGACCTAGCTTGTTATATCCAGAGGTTTAGAGGGCACACAAACTACGCAGCAAAACATCCCCAGCCCTGTGTTATTGTTAGCTCACTAATGCCTAACAGGCAGGGCTGGGCTGCTTTAAGGGCAAACATGCCTATCTTATAGACGCTATTAGCACTGATTACAAAAAATCTCACGCATCATTTCAATCAACTTCAACATACGCGGATCATCAATATAGTAAAACACTCTATTGGCATCTTTTTTAAAATTCAAGATGTCTTTTTCTCTTAAAATAGCAAGGTGTTGCGATATATTGCTTTGGCTAGTGCCTACTTTTTCAACAATATCCTGCACACTAATTGCCTCTGTGCCTAATACACACAGAATTTTTAAGCGCAAAGGATGAGACATCGCTTTTAAGCAGCGTGCCGCTCTTTCTATATCAGCATCGGCATATAAGGGGTTTGGTTCTTGATTTTCCATAATTAATATTTATTTTTTAGAAAATATGAATTCAATCAAGCGCTATCACGACAACTTAACGCTGGATTTATTTTAAAGCACACATCAAGCTAAAGGTCTTTTATGTCAACTTTAGTTTGAGCGTATACTCTCCGTCGCATATAGTGTAGCCTATTTAAGCGTATTAGAAAACACTTAAATACGTATAAAACAAGCAACTTACCTAAAATTTGCTTTTTTAGCAATGATAATTATCAATTTATCATCATAAAAACCTCTCTCGCCTCCCTATCATTCCTTGGAAAAGCACACAACACAAGACTTGAGAGTATAATTTTTCCATTCTTTATCACACATCGACAGGAAATATTTTTTCCTCAAAAATTGAATAAAAATCATTCCTACTACGGTTATCAACGGCAAGCAGTGCGCACTAAATAGCTTACAAATAACTTAGGACGTGCACGCTCCTAACCATTGATTTAAGACCACATGCCCAGCCAAAAATCTACTTGCCATTTTTTCCTATGCTTATTTTTGTTTATCCAAAACATATTTTGGGCTGCTCTTTATTATTTACTTTTTGCTAAAGAGTAAATCCAAAGCATTCTTTAAGGCCACTAATAAACCTAAAGCAATAAAGGCACCAGGTGGTAAGGCAGCTAATAAAACGCCTGAATAATCATCAAAGACATTCATCTGCCAATGCTGTGCGCTAGCTCCAAAAAGCAATTCCGCTTGAGAAAACAAAGTCCCCATACTTAACACTTCACGTAGCGCGCCGAGTAGAATTAAGGCAACACTAAAGCCTAAGCCCATCACCAAACCATCCAATAAACTAGGCAACACAGGATTTTTAGACGCAAAAACCTCAGCGCGCCCAATAATCGCACAATTAGTCACAATCAAAGGAATAAAAATACCCAAGCTTTTGTATAATTGATAAAACCACGCATTCATCATCAGTTCAATTATCGTGACAATGCCCGCGATCATCAGTACAAATAAGGGCAGTCTAATTTCCGCTAAAATAAAGCCACGACTATAGGCAATAAGCCCATTGGATAACACCAGTGTCAGCGTAGTTGCAATGGCAAGCCCTAAACTATTGACCACAGTATTGCTCACGGCTAATAAGGGGCATAAACCTAGCAAGGCGACTAATGCTTGATTATTATGCCAAAGCCCATTGATAAAGCTTGTTCTGATGTTTTTATCCATTTATTGAAAAATAGCACTTTGGTTTTGTTGAAAAAATAGCGCTGTTTGTTTCACTTCATTTACAATCGCACGCGGCGTAATCGTCGCGCCTGTAAATTGGTCAAATAGCCCGCCATCACGCTTTACCGCCCATAAAGATAATTCCTGATCCTCTAGCGATTTTTGATTAAAGCCTAAAATCCAGTTGGATTTTTTGAGTTCAATTTTATCGCCTAAACCTGGCGTTTCTCTATGCCCTAAAACACGTACCCCTGTGATTTTTCCTGTCATATCCAAGGCAACTAATAAATCTATATTGCCATTGTAACCGTGTGCAGTTGTGGTTTTAATCAGCGCAGCAATGGGCTTAGCTGCTTTTCTAGCACGGTAAATGGTGTAGTTTTGCAGCTGCATAACATCTTCTACTAAATGATTGTCATAACTCTCTTTGTCTAAAACTTCTTCTAAGCTATGCAGTAATTCTAAATATTCATTTTCTGCGATTTTATCTTTGCTGAGGTGATAGACCAAAGTGACCATGCCTACAATCACAAATGAAAACAAAGCCACGCGTCGTGCGGCAATTAAAGGAGAGGAAAGTGTCATCGTATTTTGGACCGTGTATAAATATCAATACTGGGTGCAGCAAGATTAGCTAATAAAACCGCAAAGGCAACTCCCTCAGGATAGCCGCCCCATGTCCGAATAATATAGATTAAACAACCGATCAATCCTGCATAGATCCAACGCCCTTTATTACTGGTCGCCGCCGTAACAGGGTCAGTCGCAATAAAAAAAGCGGCACAAAAGGTCGCGCCTGAGACTAAGTGAAAAATAGGCGAACTAAACTGCCGACTATCGATTAAATAAGCGAGTGTTGCAGGTAAGCATAGGCCTAAAATAAGCGCAGTGGGAATTTGCCACTGGATAATTTTTTTGTGTAATAACCATAAGCCGCCCACACAATAAGCAAAAGGGATTAGGTTTAAACGCTCATCCACAGGCAACATTTTTATATCGATTAAACTTAGCCCCGTGCTCAGTTGCGTTTTAACACCATCTAAAAGCGTCGCACCACTGATGCCATCCAGAACAGAGCCGTTTGCAAAAATAATCGCTAAACTATCGCTTAAAGATAAAGCATTGCTACTCTCTTGCCACAGACTCATCTGCAAAGGAAAGGAAATCAATAAAAAAACATAGCCGACCATCGCGGGGTTGAACGGGTTATAACCCAATCCACCATAAACCTGTTTGCCGATACCAATTGCAAATACCATCCCCGAAACAATCACCCACCACGGGGCAATACTAGGAATAGCAAGTGCTAATAACACCGCACTAAGCACCGCACTTAAATCATATAAAGCAGGTTTAATAGCACGTTTCCTTAGCAATAAGCACAGAGACTCTGTCACTAACGCAGTACTCACTGCGAGTAATAGCTGGATAAGCAGCCCATAGCCAAATAAATAACTGTGTATCGCAGTCACGGGTAACAAAGCATATAAAACATGCAGCATCACACGGCTGATGCTATTATTCCTTGGGGTAAAAGGCGAACTACTAATGGGAAATTGCATAAATTTAGTCGGGCTTGTTGGCTTTTTTAGCCGCGGCGGCGGCTTTCATTTTGTCGATAGCAGCTTGCCGTTTTGCCGCTTTATCCTTTTTTTCTTGTTCTGCATTAGCAAAACGAGTTTGTCGATTTTGATAACGAATTTTTGCCAAATCTGCCTGTGCCGTTTGTTGTTGTTTAATCGTATGCTCACCTTTAATCGCACGGAATAATTGCACTAAGGGAATCTGGCTAGGACAGACGATGTCGCAACAGCCACATTCAATACAATCCAGTAAGCGATAATCTAAACACTGCTCTAATTGCTGACTACGCCCATACCAATATAGTTGTTGCGGTAATAATTCGACAGGGCAAACATTGGCACAATCGCCACAGCGTATACACGGCATTTCCTGTGTCTGCGCTGCTAACTCCTCAGAACTGAGTGCTAAAATGCAATTTGTCGCCTTGGTCACAGCAATTTCATCACTGCTTAAAGCAATGCCCATCATCGATCCGCCCATAATCAAACGCTGTACATCATTCGTATAACCCTGACATTCGGCGATTAAATGCTTAATCGGTGTGCCTATTTTTGCTTGGATATTCTGACTGTGCTGAATACCTTTGCCAGTCACCGTAATAATACGTTCGGTCAGGGGTACACCTAAAATAATCGCCTGATAAACGGCATACGCTGTACCAATATTTTGACAAAGCATTCCTTGTTCCGCAGGCAAGGATTGCGCGGGGATTTTCTTGCCAGTTAAGACCTGAATCAATTGCTTTTCACCGCCTGTTGGGTAAATTTCAGGCACGCGGATTAATTGTATTGCCTCTTTCTGTGTGGCTTTTTGCAAGGCTTGGAAAGCTTGTGGCATGCTCTCTTCTAACGCAATAATGCACTGTTCAGCTTGGGTGATATATTGCAAAATCAACACCCCTTGTATCAATTGTTCAGCGTGAGCTAGTATTAAGCTCTCATCACAACTGATATAAGGCTCACACTCGGCAGCATTGATAATTAACGTATCAATCTTTTGTGGCGCGGCTAGTTTCTTTGCTGTAGGAAAGACCGCACCGCCCAGCCCAACAATACCTGCTTGCTGTATTTTGGTTCTTAAGTCAGAAATAGATTCACTTTGATAATCAATACAAGGTTCAGGCTCCAATGCAGTGTCTAAACCATCAGTGCTAATCACAATACAGAGATCCGTTAAGCCCGAAGGATGGGCAATTAAATGCGCTGCAATTTCCTTGATCACCCCCGAACTTGCCGCATGAATCGGGGTACTCAGTGCCGATCCAGCATGCGCAATCAGCTGCCCTTTAAGCACGGCATCCCCCGTTTTCACAATAGGCTGAGCATAACAATCAGCGCGTTGTAATAAGGGATAAATTAATTCATTAGGAATACCACTATCCAGAATGTTACTAGGCTGTTTATGTGCGGCTAAAGTCAAGCCGCCTGAAAAGTGCTTAAGTTGAGTTATCGCTGCCATTGCCACTGACTCGGTTTGGTGTGCGCGGGACGCATAATAATACAGTCCACAGGGCAAGGTGCGATACAGAGTTCACAGCCTGTACATTCGGCAGCAATCACCGTATGCATTTGTTTAGATGCGCCTAAAATCGCATCCACAGGACAAGGGGGAATACATTTAACACAGCCAATGCAGTCTTGCTCAATAATAAAAGCCACTGCAGCGGCTTTTTGTTCGCCAAATTCCGCATTCAATGTCACTCGCTCTCTCCCCAATAAATCAGCTAAAGCAGCAATCGTTGCATCGCCTCCAGGAGGGCATTGATTAATCTCTGCCCTGCCCTCGACTATCGCTTGTGCATAAGGGCGACAGCCTGGGAAATTGCATTGTCCGCATTGTGTTTGTGGCAATAAGGCATCAATCTGCTCAGTTAAAGGTTCGCCCTGCACTTGCAAATGCTTTGCCGCAAAGCCCAGAAGCAAGGCGAATAAGCTGAACACTAAACACAGTAATAACATTAAGCAAGCCCTATAAAGCCCATAAAGGCCATAGACATCAATCCCGCTGTAATTAAACCGATCGAAGCACCTTGAAAAGGCAAAGGCACATCAGCAACATCAATACGCTCTCTTAAAGCGGCAAATAAAAGTAACACCAAGCTAAAACCTAAAGCCGTGCCTATACCAAAGACAATCGACTCCACAAAACCATGTGCCGCTTGAATATTTAATAAGGCAACCCCTAGCACGGCGCAGTTTGTAGTAATTAAAGGTAAATACAAACCTAATTGACGGTGTAAACTAGGGCTAAAACGGTGCATCAGAATCTCTGTCAATTGCACTACACAAGCAATCACCACGATAAAACTAATGGTGCGCAAGTACTCCAATTCAAACGGCACTAAGAGATATTGATACAGCAAATAACTACTCACCGAAGCGAGAGTTAATACAAAAGTCGTGGCAAGCCCCATCCCTAACGCAGAATCTAGTCGGCGTGAAACCCCTAGAAAAGGGCATAAACCTAAGAATTTAACCAGTACGAAATTATTAACCAGAATGGTGCTAAGCAATAGTAAGAGGTAATGTTTCATGGTTTTGGCTGTTTATTTCAACGACAAATTTATAGCCCTACTGCTGCTCAGACAACCAAGTGAGATATAAAGCTACACCTTGTTGCACAGTTTTAAACGGTGCATCATACCCTGCAGCACGTAATTTACGCATATCCGCTTGTGTATAGCTTTGATAACTGCCTTTTAGATGCTCAGGAAAGGGAATATATTCAATCTCCCCTTGTTGATGAAAATCAATCACCGCATTGCCCACATCGTTAAACGACTGCGCTGTGCCTGTGCCGACATTAAAAATACCACTCACCTCAGGATGGGCAAGTAGCCATAGATTAACCGCGACAATATCTTCTATATAAATAAAATCACGTAACTGCCCGCCATCTTCATAGCCATCAGTTCCAGCAAATAATTTCGGGTTTTCACCTTTTAATAACTGATTATGCAGATGAAAGGCAACACTCGCCATACTGCCTTTATGTTGCTCTCTAGGACCATAAACATTAAAGTAACGTAATCCGACCACTTGATTACTTCCGTCTAAGTTAAGATTGCGTACATATTGGTCAAACTGCCATTTTGAATAGCCATAAACATTCAGCGGGCTTTCATATTCACGGCTTTCAGTAAACTGCTGATTACCGCCATACGTCGCGGCTGAAGAGGCATAAATAAAGGCGGTTTCATTTTTTAAACAAAAATGCAATAAGCTTTTAGAATAATTATAATTATTCTGCATCATATATTTACCGTCCCACTCTGTGGTGGAAGAGCATGCGCCTTCATGAAAGATTGCTTCAATATAATTAGCCACCCCGCCAGTATTACTATCGATTTTTTGAATAAAGTCATCTTTATCCCAATAGTCCGCAATATCACAATCGGCTATATTGCGAAACTTAGCCCCATCGGTGAGATTATCCACTACAATAATATCGCTACGCCCCTGTTTGTTCAGGGATTTAACAATATTACTACCAATAAAACCCGCGCCGCCTGTTACTATAATCATTCGCTAAACCTTCCTAAATACTTTTAATACGATCTATGGTTCTAGTCGTCGACTTACCATCGACAAAATCAAGAATTTGGACTTTACCACCTGCTTTAATCACCGCTTCACCACCCACGACTTCATCAGGCTTATAATCGCCACCTTTCACTAAAACATCAGGTAGAAACTGGCTATAAATACGCTCTGGCGTTTCTTCAAAAAAAGGAATAACCCAGTCCACACAGCCCAAAGCAGCAATAATCGTCATACGATCGGCTAATTTATTAATGGGACGTGAATCACCTTTGAGTTGCTGCACCGATGCATCAGAATTGATTGCTACCACTAAGCGATCTCCTAATAACTTAGCTTGCTCCAAATAAGCCACATGCCCTGCATGTAAAATATCAAAACAGCCATTCGTCATCACCACTTTCTCACCACTTTTTTGTGCAAACTCAATATGTTGTTGTAGTTCGGTTTCTGACACCACACCGCTAATATGCTCTTTATCACCATGTAAGGCACGGTTTAGTTCATGGTTATTCACAGTCGAAGTCCCAAACTTACCGACCACAATCCCTGCCGCGATATTCGCTAAATGCATGGCATGTTGTAAGTCCAAACCTGCCGCAACCCCCAAGGCAATACTAGCTATCACCGTATCCCCAGCACCCGTGACATCAAATACTTCACGTGCATGAGTGGGTAAAAAATACGCCGAAGATTGCTTGATCAAAGCCATGCCATGCTCACTTAAAGTGACCAATAAAGCTTCAATATTATGCTCGACTAATAGTGCTTGCCCCTTGCTGACTAACTCATCATCATTAGCACAAGCTCCGACAACCGCCTGAAACTCAGAGCGGTTAGGCGTGATTAAGCTTGCGCCATGATAAAGAGAGAAATCTGCTCCTTTAGGATCCACAAAGCTGCGTACTCCCAGTACATTTGCCAAAATCAACAAGGATGAAATATCCGCTAAAACACCTTTGGCATAATCTGAAAAAATCACCACATCCGCCGTCACTAACGCTTGCTTATAATGATGCAGCAATTTGGCATAATCAAATTCAATTAACGGTTCTTCAAAGTCTAAGCGTATTAATTGCTGATGCTGAGCAACAATACGCAATTTAGTGGTTGTGGGTGAGTGTTCGCTGACAATAAAATCACATTGCACACCCTTATCTTCTAATAAACTTTGCAATTCCGCCGCTTCATTATCAGCCCCTACAATGCCTAATAGCGTGACATTAGCGGCAAGTGAAGCAATATTGAGTGCGACATTACCCGCCCCACCTGCACGTGCTTCTTTATCAACTACTTTGACGATAGGTACAGGCGCTTCAGGCGAAATCCGATTACTTTCACCCGACCAGTAATAGTCCAGCATTAAATCGCCCACTACTAAAATATTTAAACCAGCAAAGCTAGGGATTTCACTAATCATTTAGATTCCTCAGACACTGCGTCTAGCATTTCACACCACCAGTGATAAATTAATTGATGCGCTTCTTGTACTCTCGCGGTGGTATTTGAAGGAATCACTATCGGCATATCCACTAAAGACCTTAGTTCACCGCCTTCTGAACCTAATAAACCAATCACCGTCATTTGCTGTTGCTTAGCAGCTAAACTCGCTTGAATAATATTTTTACTATTGCCTGAAGTAGAAAAAGCAATCAAACAATCCCCCGCCGAACCCAAAGCTTCAATTTGTCGTGAAAAGACGCTATCAAAATCAAAATCATTGGGCTGTGCGGTTAAAATAGAGGCATCTGTGGTTAATGCTATTGCGGGATAAGCGCGCCGATTTTTCTGATAGCGCACCACCATTTCCGCCGCAAAATGCTGGCAATCTGCCGCACTGCCGCCATTACCACAGAGGAGGATTTTATGCCCTGATAATAAAGTGCTAATAATCAACTTAGAAGCATGGGAAATCAGCGGCTTAAGTGTGGATAATTGGTTAATCATTAACTGATGTTCTTGGATCACATCAGCAAAGTCTTTATGTGCAGTCAAGGTGTTGTCCTGAGTATATATTTTAATACAGAACGCAGAGCGTTCGCGTATGCATTCCCATGCGGAGAGGCTGTGAAATAATTAGGCGTAGGCTGGGGTGAAGCATGAGCCCCAACAATTGAGGCTAAATAAGCCATTGACTGTTGGGGTTCGCAAGCTCACCCCAACCTACGCAGCCTGCTTTTTAGAGAGATCATTAAATTCTTTCACAGCCTCAGAGTATGGGAGCGAGAATATAGGATTCACGTAGGATGGGTAGAGCATCTTTTTACGCAACCCATCAACAGCGATGATGGGTTTCACAACGCACCTAAAAAGACATGCCGTTCGTTCTACCCATCCTACATGACTCCACCCCCAAGCATTACCGAATATGGGATAATGCCTAGCAAAATTGTTTAAATTATAGCATTTTATTATGAGCCTAAAATACATAGAAAAAATATTACGCGCTAAAGTCTACGAACTTGCCGGAGAAAGTCCGCTAGACTTTGCTCCCGCTCTATCTAAACGCTATCAGAATCAGATATTTCTTAAGCGTGAAGACTTACAAAGCGTTTTTTCTTTTAAACTACGCGGTGCTTATAATAAAATCGCCAGCCTTAGCGAATCAGCGCGCCAACACGGCGTGATTGCGGCTTCCGCAGGTAATCATGCACAAGGCGTTGCCTTGTCAGCAAAAAAACTCGGCATTAAATCTTTAATTGTCATGCCGATAACCACCCCAGAAATTAAAGTTAACGCCGTCCGTGCTTTAGGCGCAAAAGTGATTTTACATGGCGAGGCATTTGACGATGCTTATCAACAGGCAAAAGAACTAGCAAAAACACAGCAAATGACCTTTATTCACCCCTATGATGATGCCGAAGTCATTGCAGGACAAGGCACAGTGGCAATGGAAATTTTACGCCAAAAAACGGACAACATAGATGTGATTTTTGTGCCCGTCGGGGGCGGCGGTTTAATTGCAGGCATTGCTGTATATGCTAAGTTTGTCCGCCCTGAGATTAAAATCATTGGCGTAGAACCTGATGATTCAGATTGTTTAAACCAAGCTTTAAAGGCAAATAAGCGCGTTTCACTAAAACAAGTGGGCTTATTTGCCGACGGGGTTGCGGTTAAACAAATTGGCAAAGAACCTTTTCGACTTGCCAGAAAACTCGTCGATGAAGTCATTACGGTGAATACTGATGAAATCTGTGCGGCAATTAAAGATATATTTGACGACACCCGCTCTGTTCCCGAACCTGCAGGTGCATTAGCCGTGGCAGGTTTAAAAAAATATATCGAAAGAGCAGACATAACGGGCGAATCGCTAGTCGCAATCGAAAGTGGTGCAAATATCAATTTTGACCGTTTACGCTATGTTGCAGAACGCGCACAAGTAGGTGAACATAGAGAAATATTGTTAGCGGTCACCATTCCCGAAAAACCCGGGAGCTTCCTCGCCTTTTGTAAATTACTAGGCAAACGTAGTATTACTGAATTTAATTATCGTTATTTTGATAGCGCCACTGCGCAATTATTTGTCGGCATTTCCAGTAGTGGAGAAAGCAGTGATTTAGCCGATATTATGCAGCATTTAGAGCAAAAAGGTTTTGCGGTGATTGATATGACCCAAAACGAATTAGCAAAAGAACATAGTCGTTATATGGTCGGCGGTCACGCATCCAAGCAGCTCAATGAAGTGATTTATAGCCTACAATTTCCCGAACGCCCAGGGGCTTTATTACGTTTTTTAAGCTCTTTAGGCAGCCAGTGGAATATTAGTTTATTTCATTACCGTAATCATGGCGCAGCATTTGGAAAAGTCTTGATTGGTGTACAAGTAGAGGCAAATGAGAAACATGCCTTGCAACATTGTTTTGATGCCCTGGGGTTTCAGTATATAGAAGAAACAGAGAACCCTGCTTATCAGTTGTTTAGTGGTCAGTAAGGGTAGTGATATACAGAAGCTTCAAACTGGAGTCCAAAACGCGTTTTGGGCTTATTTTTATTCTAAAAGTAGGGTATCGCACCGCGTGCCTTTAGAAAATGTGTCACTTCTCTGGAACCTGTCTGAAATAAGCAAAAACCTACACTGATTGTTATTAAACCCTCGTTATTTGCGCCTACCGACGGCACTCAGGTCGCTTCCCCTGCGCATTTGCTCGCTTTTGCAATTGTAAAGCGGCTGGGATATGCGCTTGTAAGTTAGTAATCCGCGTATTATGCGATGGGTGTGTGGACATAAATTCAATCGGCGCTTGTCCGCCAGAAGCCGCTGCCATATTACGCCATAAATTAACACTTTCTCTAGGATCAAAACCTGCTTTAGCCATTAAATCTAAACCATAAATATCCGCTTCCGATTCATGCGCGCGGCTGTAAGGCATCAAAATACCATATTCCGCTCCCACACCTAATAGAGCCATCCCTGTTTGCCCTAGCCCTGTTTGTGGGCTGGTAATCGCTTGTGCAAAGGCTAGGCTTTGCTTAACCGCCGTTTCTTGTGATACACGTTCATTACTGTGGTTTGCGAGTACATGCGCGACTTCATGCCCTAATACTGAGGCAAGTTGATCTTGATTTTTTGCAACCTTCAAAAGCCCTGTGTGTACACCGATTTTGCGGCTAGGGAGTGCAAACGCATTCGCAGAGGGATCTTTAAAAACCACCACTTCCCAGCTTCCTCCCACTTCTTGGGTAATCGCATTGGCGATACAGCGCACATAAGCATTTACCCTAGAACCTTTTTCTATTGTGAGTTTATTTTTGAGTGCGGCAAAGGACTGTGCGCCCATTTGATCCATCTCTCCTGCTGACATCATTAATAACTGGCTTCTACCTGTAGGAGAGGTGGCACAACTACTTAATAAGCCTGCGCTTAGAATAATAAACAGTAATTTTATACGCATAGGTTTTACTTTCATTTTGGGTTTTAGAGGGCTATTAATTTGATAGGATTATACATAATTAGCTAAAAATCCGCCCAAAACTCGTTTTGGGCTCCCTTTTTTTAGGCATAAAAAAAGGCCTACCGAAGTAGACCTTTTTTATTTAGCTGAGTTTTTAAAAGAAACTTACATAAGCTCCCTGAAAATAACTTAAGCTTCTATCTCTGCTAAACGTGCTGCTAATAACTCTTCTAACACAACTAATGCTTTCTCAAAGCCTTGAATACCTTCAGCAAGCTTGTCTGTTGCCATAGGGTTTGCTGCGTGCATTGCTTCAAATGTTGCTTTATCAACATTGATTTCAGCAATATCCATACCTTGTGCTTTTGCTGCATCTAACTTAACAGGTAAATCACCTTCAGTTGATTGTAGCTCGTCTAATAATCCTGGAGAGATTGTGAGTAAATCACAACCTGCTAACTCAGTGATTTCACCGATGTTACGGAAACTTGCGCCCATTACTTCAGTTTTGAAACCGAATTTTTTGTAATAGTTGAAGATTTCTGTCACAGACACAACACCTGGATCTTCAGCTGGCTCGTAAGAATCACGACCTGTATCTTTTTTGTACCAATCTAAAATACGTCCTACGAAAGGAGAGATTAAAGTAATACCGTTTTCAGCACATGCGATTGCTTGGTGTAAGCCAAATACTAGTGTTAAGTTAGTGTGAATACCTTCTTCTTCTAATGTTTTAGCTGCTTGGATACCTTCCCAAGTCGCTGCTACTTTAATTAGAATACGCTCACGGTTAATGCCCGCAGCTTCGTACTGTGCAATTAAGTCACGACCTTTCGCTAAAGTCGCTTCTGTATCGTAAGAAAGACGCGCGTCAACTTCAGTTGAAACACGACCTGGTACGATTTCAAGAATTTTTAAACCGAAAGAAACCGCTAAACGATCAAAAGCTAAAGCAACCACATCAGCCGCAGCTGCAGAAGCGCCTAGTGATGCACGTGCTGCTGTTAATGTATCATCAACAACGCTTTGGTACTCTGGCATTTGTGCAGCAGCAGTAATCAACGAAGGGTTAGTCGTTGCATCACGTGGTGTGAATTTTTCAATTGCACCAATGTTACCTGTATCAGCAACAGCAACAGTGACAGCTTTAAGTTGGTCTAAAAAATTAGCCATAGTTAAATACCTTATATATTAAATTAAAAAAATGCCAATACATTCAAGAATGTATTGTGTTATTACGGAATAGGATTAAGATTTTATAATGCATAAAATCTACTTTCCTTAATTGAAGTTTTTCTTAGGGAAGAGCATGGCTACGGTATAACCTTACTATACTATCTCAAAGACCTGCTTGCTTCGCCCTAGCGAATTAGCCCTGTAAACTGACTAATTAGTGGGGCAATCTATCTCACTCGCAAACTTTGCACTGCAATTAAGGAAAATAGATTTAAACAAAATATACCTAAATGACTGATAGGTCTATCATTACTTTCGGCAAGCGCCGAAAGTAATTTATATACATTAGCAATTATGCAGCAGCTTGCTTAGATGCAACCGCTTGCTTAGCTAGGTATTTAGCAACACTACTGGTTGATAATGTGGGTCTACCTTTCAAATACTTAGAAACGCCAGATTCTGGGATAATAACCACTTCAGGTTTATTTTTATCCGCAAGCTTCTTGTTAATCACGTATCTATCAACACTACTAACAACGGCATCAGCACGATTCTGTAAGTATTTTGCTACACCTGTTGTTGCAGGCTTATTTTCTACAATATTAGTGATATATTTAGCAACACCAGTGACTGGTCCTGCGGCTTCAAGAGCAGCTTTTGCTGCTTGCTCTTGACTCTCAACATACTTAGCTACGCCACTTAATTCTTCATTTTCAGCACTCATCAAGCTCTCCTCTGTTTTTCTTAGTTCTATGTTGGCTTTAATACGGGTGTTTATCTCTTCTTTCTCAGCACTACTTAATTCAACTTGTAGCGCATCGTGACTTTCAATATATTCACCGACACCGCTTAGTTTCTTCTTATAGTTACTTGGCTCAACAGGTTTATCAGCTTGAGTAGTTAGGTATTTAGCAACACCTGTTACTCCATCTTCTGATGGCGTTACAACAAACTCTTGATAAACTTTTTTAGTTGTTTTTTTACTGGAAAAAATACCTGATAAAAATCCCATTTAATTACCCTTTATTACGCATATATTTTTCTACGCCCGTCACTTTTTCTGCTGCTGCTTGTTTGCTAGCAACAATTTTTCTAGCAACATATTTAGCAACACCTGATTTAGGTGCAGATTGGTTGTTTTCAATATACTTAGCAACACCTGAAAGTTTAGGTGATTTTTCTTGTAAGTATCTTGCTACACCACTAAGACCTTCTGTATTAGCCTTTGCTCTTCCCGCAGGTTTCGCAGCTGTTTTTGTCGATTTTGTTTTTTTGCTGAATAAAAATCCTGCAATCGCCACAATAATAATCACTAGCATTGGATCAACTGATGAATCTTCTTCACCCATCACAGCTTCTTCTGCTGCTTCTGCCGCTGCTTCATCTGCAACTTCTTTCCATACTGCTAAAGCATTACCATCAGACTGAACAACTTTATCTGCTGTATGTTTATATTTATCATCTTGGAAAACAACAGTTGGTTTAAAAGTTGCAGCAGGGTAATTACTATCTGCGGCTGCTTTTTCACCAAATGAAGCTGATTTTTTTGTATTGTGCGAAGTAGTGGCTTCCGAGCTACTACTATGTTTGTAATCACTGTCTTGGAAAACAACTTTAGGCTGAAAATCAGCGGCTGGGTATTGAGTCCCCGCCGTTACTAAAGGGCTTGCAAGTAATAAGGCAGTAAATATACCTTTTTTCATATTAATTTTTTTCACGCAATTCACCTATATCTCATTAAGAAACCAAATAAAGCACTGACTAAAAGACTAGTCAGTGCTTATTCGTAATTGAGGTTTAACCCTCTTAACTGTCTCTTAGACTACAATACTTCTTTGACAGTCTTCACTACGTTTTCAACGGTAAAGCCGAAGTGCTCCATTAATACGCCGCCTGGTGCAGATTCACCAAAGGTATCAATACCCACAACGCCGCCTTCTAAGCCGACATATTTACGCCAGAAGTCTGTTACACCCGCTTCAACAGCAATACGTTTCACACCAGGAATTAAGACGCTATCTTTGTATGCTTGATCTTGACGATCAAAAACATTCGTTGATGGCATAGAAACCACGCTGACATTCACGCCGTCAGCCGCTAATGCTTCTTGTGCTTGCATTGCTAGGTCTAACTCAGAACCGGTTGCAATGATAATTGCAGCCGCATCACCTTTAGCTGCTGATAACACATAAGCACCTTTACGAATGCCTGCAAAATCAGCGGCATCATGTGTACGACCTGCCAAGCCTTGACGACTGAATACTAAGCTAGAAGGTCCATCCATACGCTCAACAGCCGCAGTCCATGCAACCGCAACTTCAGTCGAATCTGCAGGGCGCCAGACATCCATATTTGGAATGTAGCGCATTGCAGCAGTATTTTCGATAGGTTGATGGGTGGGTCCATCTTCACCCTGACCGATAGAGTC
>WTCM01000070.1 GCA_013138595.1 Methyloprofundus sp.
CCGAATGATATGTTCGGCAAAATCATGTCTATTTCCGATGTTTTAATGTGGCGTTACTTTGAATTGCTTAGCTTTCGACCTTTAGAAGAAATCGCACAATGGAATAAAGCATGTGCCGATGGGGCAAACCCACGCAACTATAAAGTTAAACTGGCACAAGAAATTATTGCACGTTTCCACGATGAAGCAGCGGCGGTTAAAGCACTAGAGGATTTTGAAGCACAATTTAAACGCGGTGTCGTGCCTGATGATATTCCTGAAATAGAGTTAACGGCAGAAGCCGAAGGTTATGCGATTGCATTGTTACTAAAAGATGCAGGCTTAACGTCCAGCACGTCCGATTCTAACCGTATGGTCAAGCAAGGCGCGGTAAAAATAGATGGTGAGAAATTAACCGAGCCTAAATTATTAGTGCAAGCGGGTACAGAGCATATTTACCAAGTCGGAAAAAGAAAATTTGCTAAAGTTAAGGTGGTTGTTTAAGCTTAAGTAGTCATGTCGACTACTAACTTAGGGAGTTCGTAAAAATGATGCTACACAACTATTATGATTTGTGTAGGATGGGTAGAGCGTCTTTTTGCGAAACCCATCATTTTATGCGCAAAAGTGATGGGTTTCACTGCGTGCCTAAAAAGACAGGCACTACACTCTACCCATCCTACAGACTATGTTTCACCAAGTGGGTATATTCATTATTATAAAGTCCCTAAGTAAACCGTAGGGTACGCACCGCGTACCTTACTCTGCTGCTAGCAATGCGCTAGATACTTTGGATACACACAAAAAAAAGGTCGCTTTTTAGCGGCCTTTTTTTATGACTAAAAAATACGCATGATACACTTCCGTATCTAACGGCTCTTTTTACCCACCCTCTGCGTATAACTGCGCAATAAACCTGCTAAAGTTAATAAAAATAATACCTCTGGCTCAGGCACAGCAGCAAGACCAAATGTAGCGCCTATACTGTCTTTAGTTGAAGCACTACGAGGATTAGCATATGTATGCGCAAGCGTAATAAACGCGGTATCATCTGAGATACCTGATAAAAATAACCAACGACTATCTCCCCAAGCGGTATTATCAGTTCCTTGAAAAGTACCTAGCAACATATTGTCACCCGATATACTACGACTGAGAAGAGACTGTGCAGACGGTACGCCTTCAACTTGTTTATACTGTCCTTCTGTCACCCAGTTATTTACATTAATAGATTGCCCACTTGCATTAGTCCCTGAAATAAGTAAACTACCTCGCCCACTCGTTGCATCCAATTCATTAACCCCAAAAATAAGATTAGAAACTGGTGTACTAAGGTTTGATAAATCAAACGTAGTCGTCACTGTTCCTCCGCCCCTCGGATCCCCTAAGGCAAGGTAATCCAGCTCTGTTTCATAGCTCCCATCAATATCTGTGTCTATGTGATTCAAAGCTTGCCCAGGGTAAATAAATGAGTTCAAGCCAGTATTACTTGCCCCTATTTGCTGCCCAGCAAGAGAGCCAATCGAGCTATTATCTGAAGTAGCATGCCATTGAAACCAATCCAGCTCAGCTATATTTGCTGCAAACGCATTGCTAGAGACAACAAGTAAACCACTACAAGCTAATAAGCTAAAAAGGGAATTTCGAGGTGAAGTTAAATATTTATGCATAACACTACTCCTAAACTTAAGAATTCAATTATATTGACTTAATAAGGCGACAAAGCTAAATTAGCAATATTTCCATTAAAAATAATAAGTGAATATTGTAATTTATTTTTATTTTAATATCAATGCATTAGTAAGCTTTTCTCTTAACTCATTCACTCTATTATCCAACTCTCTTTGCACATAAACCACCGCACCAAACTTACCCCAAATAGGTGCTGGCCAAGCTTTATCATTTTTATAACGTACCACATGATGAATATGTAACTGTGGAACCATGTTCCCCAATGCCGCAATATTCATCTTATCGGCATGATAAAGATTCACTAATTGCTCAGACAGATAACTAGATTCACGCATTAATTGCTGTTGATCATCTGTACATAACTGATGTATTTCACTTATATTTTCCCGTTCAGGGACTAAAATTAGCCAAGGAAACTGGCTATCGTTCATTAATAAAACACGACACAATGGGAATTTAGTGATTTCGACACAATCTTTCTGTAAAGCAGGATGTAGGGTAAAGGACATAGTTTTAAGAACAGTGATAAATAATAGCGACTAGAAGCAAAACAGTGTACCTTTAACACTCAATAATAACAATAATGAAAACACCATGACTGACTCTACAACAGCCGAAAACCATGCGCCACTTGCTGTTTCTTTTAAGCTCTTACTTGCTTTATACAGCATTATCCCTCTCTGTTTAATCGTGCAATGGGTGGATAGCTTTGCTTTGCAAGGTGCCTTATTAGCTTATCTTCCCAGTAGCCCTAGTCATTTTATTTTATTTCAAGTCATTTTTGGTACACCGCATATTCTGGCAAGTGCGATATTACTCAGTAGTAATAAAGAGTATATGAGCTTTTATCAGAAAAAAATCCTCTGGATGACTGTAGCGATTATGCTGTTTTTTGCCGTAGGCAGTCAGGTTTTATCTTATTTGGTTTTATATGTACTGGTGACTTCTTGGACGGTCTACCATGTTTTAAAACAACAACACGGCGTGGGAAGAGGCATTTATAAAATACCGACTTGGGCATTTTATAGCTTATTATGGCTGAGTATTTTAGCGGGGCTTGCGGTATATATGGGCATTTTCTTAAAAGACACTTTAGATGTACAACAAACAGAATGGGTCAAGCAAGCGGCTGGAGGTTTGGTTCTCTGCCTATTGTTTACGACATTCTGGTGTCAAACTTATATCACCACGCGTTTTGGAAAAATTTTTATGTGGGCGAATTCCAGCCTAATATTTGCTAGTTTCTATCTATATGTGCAAGAGTATTATTTTCTCGCAATCTTGATTCCCCGTTTAGTACATGATGCGACGGCTTATGTTTTTTATGTCGCACATGATGTCAATAAACACCAAGGTCATCCACAAAATTTTATTTACCGCTGTGCCGCAAAAGTGAAGTTGAATGTATTTGTTGTGCTACCTTTATTGTCTTTCGCTTTAACTTATTTATTGCAAGTATATGGCGACCAGTGGGTTGCAGCGATCAGTGAATTTTTCTTCGGGATGGAAATCAGGCAAGCGATCACAGTCGGTTTAATCGGTTATTTTTCCTTAATGCATTATTACACCGAGGCATTTACTTGGAAGTTTGGCTCACCATACCGCAAATATATACGTTTTAAGCCGTAATTTATAAGCATAGAGCGGGCAGAAAATTCGCTCTATGTCGTATTGATTTATAAGGCATACTTAAAACTATTTCCCACAACCGCTAACACAGGCAGTATAATCCCTCGCTCTATTCTTTTTATCTCCTTCCTACGTTTTATGTACAAATATGATGGTCTGCTGGTGTTTCAACAACACGATGAGCAAGGACCTATTGAAATCGTTGAAACCGACGGTATACGTGCTTTGCATTTTGGCACAGAACCTAGACAAAGCAGTATGTCACTCAACGCACCGAACGAATTACATTCCAAATATGTCCGAGCGATGATGGCTTGGCTATTATTTAAACAACAGCCTGAACAAGTATTAATGATTGGTGTCGGTGGCGGCTTGTTAAGCAAGTATCTATTACACGAATTTCCTGATTGCCAAATTAAGGCAATTGAATTTCGTGCCGCAATTGTTAAAGTGGCGCGGCGCTTTTTTGATTTACCACTCAGCCCGCAGTTAAAAATAAAAATTGGCGATGGCGCGGCATATATTAAACAACAAAGCCAAACTCATGCGGAAATACATGATTTAATTATGATTGATGCCTTTGACGCTGAGGGAATGGCTGATACCATGCAAGGGATTAATCTATTTGCAGCATGTAAAGAATTACTCACCAACGAAGGTATCTTGGTGATTAATTTATGGGGATCAACGGATGATTTATTTAAACAGCTGACTTGGGACTTAGGCACAACATTTGATTGGAAAGTCTTATTTTTGCCCGTGCGTGGGCGGGGCAATGTGATTGCTTTAGCGTTTGCAGAGGGTGTAGACTTATTTGCGATGAAAGCCTTAAGAACAAGAGCAAAACAATTAGAAGAGCAATATCAAATAGAATTTACAGATTTTATAAAAGATATAAAAAGAAACAATGGTAGCGTATTAAATCGGGTGATAAAAACATGAATATCTTAGATGCCAAACATATATTTTCCTATCGGAAATACTG
>WTCM01000255.1 GCA_013138595.1 Methyloprofundus sp.
TTGACCGTAAAAAGCGTCACAAAAGTGTGCCAAGAGAACAACGAAGTTGTTCGTAACTATTTTAAAGATGAGAGTAGGTCTCTCGTAATCGGCTGAAAGGAGCTGGTTACAAACCGCCCTCTGCTGCTGAGGTAAAGAGCTTTGGTAGTGAGCGAGAAGGGAAAAGGCATGACTGTAGAGAACATGTCAGGTGTGTATTAAAGAGATGAATGAAAATGAACCCTTGATGAGGTGTCAAAACGCTTACCTTTGTTGTCAAAACCCGAACGCAAAAGTGGGGCGGGGATGAGTCTGGAAGTTACCTTTATTACTGACTAGACGGCAACTGGCATAAAGAGGACATGACTTTGATATAGGCTTTATTATGGAACTTGGGAACCTGTATTTTGATGCTAAGGGAAACTCACAAGCGGAAGCCCCGTAGAGTGAGGAAAATAAATACCGATGCAAAATACAAGGGCGGAGTTATGCGTAGTAGTGAAGAACATTCTGTAATGAAATAGTGAACCAATGGGGTGAACCAATGGGGTCAGCTTGAGGACCAATGGGGTAGGACCAATGGGGTCAGCTTCGATTGGGACCAATGGGGTCAGCTTCGATTGAAATGTAAATTTTACTATAAAATAATACTTTAAATCGCGTTTTAGCATCCATACGCTTATGTAATATACGAACAAACTCAATTTAAACGGCTGCTAATTTAGTCGTTCAGGCTGTAGGAAAACCTAAAAGTAGCTGTTATTGTCAAATAAACAATTTTTATAAAAAAAGAGATTTTTCTATAGCCTCGTTAACTTTTCAATAAGGACTTGAAGTGTCAAAAATACTAATACCTGCTTCTAATACTGATGATTGGAAACAACTTATTGTAGATCCAGAAAAACAATGGAAGTCTGGTTATTCTGCACGCTCTTTAGCATATTGTTGGCAGGAATCAGGAGAAATGCCGGCAGATATCGTTTCTGTTCTTGAGCAAGCTCTCTCTATTAAAGAATTAAAAACAATTTTTGCAATTCCTGAACATAAAGTTGCACTACCCGGAGGTTCAAGAGCCTCTCAAAACGATGTTTGGGTTTTAGCTGCTTCAGAAGGTGGTTTAATATCAATTGCAATAGAAGGCAAGGTTGCAGAACCATTTGGTCAAACAGTCGGCGAATGGTTTAAAAAGAAAACCAAGGGAAAAGAAGTCAGGCTTAAGTATTTATGCGCAGAGCTTTGCTTAGAATATCCGCCTCCATTAGATATTCGTTATCAATTATTACACCGCACTGTTTCAGCTATTATTGAAGCTAAACGGCTTCATACAAATAACGCGGCGATGGTAGTTCATTCATTTAGCAAAACAAACGAGCGCTTAGATGATTATCAACGATTTCTTTCGCTATTTAATTTGGAATCAGGTATTAATCAATCTGTTTCAATAACACTCAATAGCGAAATTAATTTAACTTTTGCATGGGTTCATGGCTCTGAAAAATATCTGAAAATGTAACAACCAATGGAGTCAGCCTCAATAAAAAAGAAAAATCAAGAACACTAGACCTTAACCCTGCACAAAAAAGGCATCCGAAGATGCCTTAATCCATTTAGAAGTGCATATAGTGCTTTTTCAATGTTTTAGTCACTTGCCAAACACTTTTTAAGCCGTCAGGAAAGATAACATAATCACCAGGTACGATCGTAACAGGCTCTCCACCATCTGGAGTGACAACAATTTCACCTTCTAAGATGTATGAACGTTCGTTTTTATTGTCAAAATCAAGACGAAATTCAGAGACTGGGCAGTCCCAAATATTCCAGCTTGAAACGTCTAATTCTTTTAAACGTTCTTCACTTAAGTTTTTTTCAATGATAATTTCTGGCATAACATTCCTACACTGTATGTTGTTAGTAAAATAGAGACAAAATCCTAATCGCTGTTAAGCGAGGGGTCATCACAAAATGTGAGACACAGGGATAATAACAGAAACCCCATTGATAAACCGATGTAATTGACTCAGAGCACTTGTTTTCTATATAAACTATTACTCGTCATTCCCGAAGCCTTACCCAGTTAAGCATGGAAACAAGCTTGACTGGGAATCTATGCTTAACGTAAATCCCCGATCAAAAGACTTCGGGAATGACGAATTTTTACCTGTATTTTCCCGTGAATAATGAGAAGTTACAAATAAATAACGTAAGAAATTAATTACTTGCTTGTTTCTATAGGTTTTTTCAAGCAACGAAACTAGGTAAAAATCTGCCCAAAACGCGTTTTGGACTCCTGCTTGATAATACTTTCACAGCCTCTAATGCTTGTACCCACGCTAGCTTCACGCTCATTAAGTGAAGCATTTTATATAGGATATGTTGGCGATAGGAAACGCATCAAGTGTCTAAAAAATACGTTTCGTGCCTCAACACATGCTATATTTTCTTTAACTTAATGAATTGCTATGCCTTCTCGTTTACCCAGCTGGAATGCCTTGCAAATACCGCCTAAGTAAATCCAAACCCAATGTAGCCGCTTGGCTTTGTTTGCGCTTGGCATGACCTGCTAGGGTGGTTTGGCTGCTACGCATGCCTTTTAAACCTAACAATAAGGTATAAACTTTAATATTTTGTGTTTTCTGTTCAAAATTGCCTTGATATAACTGCACTAATACTAAATCGGTTTTTGCTTGTTGTTGCAATTTAAGCGCATGATTTTCAGCTGCTTTTAAATAGTCTTCATCCTCTATTAAGATGCGACTAAAAACTGAACTTACTAACCAAGGTTTAGCGATACATTTTGCGGCAATTAAACCTTGTGATACGGTTTCTTGTAGCGCTAAAGTCAATTTGGCTTGTTGCATTAAGTGATCCACTCTTTCGATTAAATCTCCTTGCTGCCCATCTAAATTATCGACTGAGAAAACAAAGTCGCCAATGGTTTTATGTACTAGATTAACCAGCACTCTGATTGCTTGTGGGTCGCTAGTTGCAGGAAATAATAATTTAGTTTGCACTTCCCCGTCAGCTGCACGAAAGCTAAGTTGTACGGTCTCGGGTATTTGAATGTTATTTAGCTTTGCTTGTAAATCTGATTCGCCGATGCCGACTGAACGTAAGGTAATTAAACGTGAGGCTTGTAATTGAAACTGCTGGGCAAGGTTTTGCGCTATTTTTTCATTAAACATGGGCTTCATTTCAGCGGGAACGCCTGGTACAAAAATAAACCAGCAACGCTGATATTGCAGTGCAAAACCTGGTGCTGTGCCCCATTCATTATCAATCCGTTCAGCCCCTTGTGGGAACAAGGCTTGTTTACGATTTGTCCCTGCCATCACTCTTTGGCGACGTTGATAATGTGCTTGGATTTGCTCTAAGGCAATGGGATCTAGCTCTAAGGGTAAGTCAAAAGCTTCAGACACGGCGAGTGCGGTTAAATCATCCACTGTCGGCCCTAAGCCTCCTGTGCAAATACAGCAATCTGCACGTTGCGCAATCTCGCTTAATAAACTTTTTAAATCAGCTAAGTTATCACCTACACTGCTATGCCGTTTGACCACAAAGCCCATAGCGACTAGCTTTTGAGATAGCCATGCGGCATTGGTATCGACCACCTGCCCTGTGAGTATTTCTTCACCTTGGGAAAATATTTCTACGTAAGTTTGCATAACACCATGGTTGCCACAAAAGATTAGAAAAACACACTAGCAGAACGGGGTATTTATACCTGAACTCATAAGCCGTCATTCCTGCATGCTGTTAGCAGGAATCTATGAGTGCACATAGATTCCCGCTAAAAAACTGCGGGAATGACGGGGTAATAGTTTATTTAAGAGTATACTTAGTGGAGTTGGTATTATCTTATCCGTAACGCTTATGTCTCTAGTTTTTGGGTATTATAATATGCCATGCCTACTGCTTAAACCCATTGCCCAAAAATCATTTCATTTTCTTAAAAATCAGGCCTAATAAAGCGCCAATAGCAATAGCAATGGTTGCTGGGCCTATATGGTGAGTTAAGATATGCTGTGGATCATACATACAAGATATTTGCATAAAAAGTGCAGGGATCATGCCTGCACTAACCCCCATAAACATTCCAGCACGAAAGGCATTCAGTGGGTAGCGTCTATAGATTAAAAAATACCCAATCAGTAAGGGTGGCATGCTATAAAGATATGCTTCAAGCACGCAATGAGCGCGTTTTCCCAGCATAGAGGGTTCCAGTGCAGGAAATGTTAAGCCTAGCACATAGCAACTCACCCACACGATGGCACTCAGGTAGCTTAAATAAACCAACCATTGATGACGTAAACTAGGAATAGATTCCCGAAAAGCAAGCACACAAAACAGTGCTCCCGTGATTAGCCCCATACTTGATTCAAACGCAAATTGAGGAGATGTGACGAGAGATTTTACTGCACCCTCTCGCAGCGGCCCAAGGTAAAGACTTAGTGCGACAACATAGATCCAACTGCCAATAAACCAGAGCATGCTGGGTAATAACAGGCGCGTACGGGGACGCACCACAGCAACATGGGAACTTAAGTCTTTAATTAAATCAACTCGACTTTGCTGTTTCATCACTAGACCTGTTCATTTTGTAAAATTTTGCGTGTTTCTTTGATTCCTCTATGCACACGTACACGCACTGCACTTTTCGATATACCTAACTTTTCAGCTGTTTCGGAAGTGCTAAAGCCAATCACTTTAGTTAATAATAAGACATCACGGTAAGCGGGAGCCAGCATAGAAAATACCATACTTTTATTCACTTCCTCCTCAATGGATAGGGCTGTACTCTCAATGTGTTCCAAGGTATTTCTTTCTAATGCTGCAGTATAGGATTTTTGACGACGTAATAAATCAATTGTACGATGCCGCACAATTGCAAAAAACCAAGGACGGAATAAACGCTTAGTATCGTAAGTATGCCGCGCGGCATGAATAGCAATAAGACTTTCTTGCACACAATCTTCTATTATATCAATAGGCCCAAAGCGTGACCTTAAGTAAGCCTCAATTGCCTTGCCTAGTTCTTCTAGTAAATCGGCATAACTATGCTCATCCCCTTGTTGAGCTTTGCCCATCAATTGAGACCAACGCTGTTCATCGTTATTGACAGCCTTCATATTCAATGATCACACACTGCTTATCACTGGGCAGTGTGTAAGTATTTCAGCTAAATTAATTTTTATTAATCCTTTTGATGGTCACGTATGCGACCGAATCACGCCAATCATACAGCTTTGTACCCAGAATTTCATTCCCCTCTGCATCCATCTCACCTAAATCATGAAAGCCGTTACTAATATAAACAAAGCCTTCATCCCTATCACTTGCCATTGAATGTGCTTCACCGCCACAATACGGACCTGGAATATGGGCACAATTTTGATCATTCGCTTCAGTTCCCGCATCATACGCTAATGCAAAATAAGACACCGAGCCTTGAGTGGGCAGTGACATGCCTTGTAAGGCAACAAACGTATCATTAGTGGGTAATAGCATTGCTGCAAAGGTCAGCTGGTGATGTTTAGGGTGTCCCTTAATTTCAACTGTAACTGTTTTTCCAGGCTCCAAAAGCCCAGGAACAGTCATGACATAACCTACTTTATCAGGTACTGTCATGATCAATTCGGTTAATAGCGTTGTATCACCCGCCTCTGCGAGCATTTCTAAAGGTTCACTCGCAGGCTGACCAAACGTAAACAATCTCACTGAGTCATCATGTGTCGCAATAAGTTGTGGAGTAAAGGCCTGTCCTTTTGTAATATTCGTTAGCGAAACTTCATACCGCATCATTTCTTCTGCTGAAACTAAATTTGCGGTCAATATAAGTGCTGCTGATAAGCTTAAAGTTGATTTCATAAGTACTGCTCCATTTGTGTTTTAAAACACTAATACGGGCGAGCTGCAGAAAATGTTACAACTAAAATAAAAAATAATTGATGAACCATTAAAAAACGGGCTATCAATTTAACACGGGGCGTAACGGATTGGGGTTGATAACTTTAGCGATCACTGACACAGCAATACTTGCACAGCCTCTAAAGCTAAAGATGCGTTTCGTACCTCAACACATCCTATATTTTTTCCTTAACTTAAAGCTGTGCGAGTGTTACACGGTAGCTAAATTAACGACTAATAAAGTCCCCAAAAGCACGACTGCCTTCGCCTGTGGTAATGGTTTCAACCACGCTTAAAGTTTTTGCATCAATCACCGACACCGTACCATCAAACCAATTGGCCACATAGACATGACGGTCATCCGTATGCGTGCTAATCCCTTCGGGCTTGTCACCCACCTCAATTTGTTTAATTTCTTTTAAACTTTGTGTATCAATTACTGACACGCTGTAATCATCCTGATTAGTCACAAATAAACGTTTTCCATCTAGTGCAAAAGCTAAGGCGTAAGGTCGCCCACCCACTTTTATATGTTTAATCAGTTTTAAGGTTTTTGCATTAACGACACTAATATCATTGCTTTCTACATTCGCAGTATATAAGCGTAAGCCTTTTTTATCTAAGCTAATACCGAAAGGATGCTCACCCACGGTACTGGTTTTTTTGATGCTTAAGCTCTTTAAATCAATTTTCGAAACACTGTTATCCATACGATTCGCCACATACAGCCAGCGGCTATCAGGGCTGACCACTAAACCTGAAGGAGACTTTCCTACCGTGAGTTTTTTTTCTAATTGCAGGTTATCTGCCTTAAAAATTGAAACGGTATTTTCATACCAATCGGCAACAAAGATACGTTTACCATCGGGGCTAGCGGCAATTCCTACCGTTGCACCGCCGACTTTAACTTTTTTACCCGCTGTTAGGCTTTTAATATCCAGTACAGTAAAGCCTTCCCCTTGGGGTGTGCTGATATACACTTGGTTTAATTGATGGTTAACAGCAACCCCTACAGGCTTGCCCTTAACCGTTATTGATTTAATCACTTGATTAGTTTTCAAATCAATAACGGCTACATTATTGTCCAGTTGGTTGGTGATAAAAGCGAGAGGTTGGGCGTAAAGTTGGCTACTATTCGCAAGTAGGCAGATCAAAGCGAGACGTTTGAATGACATAGTGGGTATTTAAAGCTAGGGAATAAGGTTGATACGGAACGCGGAGCTTTCAAGCATGCATCCCCACGCAGGGAGACTGTAAAAGTCTGTAGGGTATCGCATCGCGTACCTTTGCAAATGCTAAAGTACGCGATGCGATACCCTACAGTCTACAAAACTGAATGAAAATTTGCCCAAAACGCGTTTTGGACCCCAGTTTTTGAATACTTTTACAGTCTCAGAGCGTGGAAACGATAAAAAGCTTATCTTTTCATTGTAAAAGTAATCGCTGTAGGCAATGTGTTTGGCTCAAATTTCTGTAATAAACTGGTCAAACCTGCTGTTAATACCGCAGTCACTTGCTCATCTGCTGTTGCTTCATTTAATTCTACAGGTGGGTTATTATTCATGTAACCACGGTAGTAAGTTGCTACCCATTTAACCACGGATGCATTACCTTTTTTCTTAACAGTTAGCGTACCTTGGTAGTTATCAACCGCTAAAACAAAGACTTTTTCCTCTTTACCTGAGTGTTGGATAGTTTTCACAACACTCATATCAATGATTTTGTATTTATATGACATTTTGGCAGCATCATATTTTTTTAACTCTTCAGTGATTGTACCGCCATCCGCTAAGGTTAAAACACGAGTAGCACCTTTTTCATTGCCTCCCGAACCTTCAACACCTGCGATCGCTGGATGCCATGACATGTCATGGTAATCTTTAATGATTTCCCAAACTGCTTCAGGTGATGCTTCAATATCAACAGTGGCTGTCATTTTTCCTCTTACTGGGCCATGCGCAGACGCAACAGCACTAAATAAAAACAAGAAAAATGCGAGTATAGAGATTTTTTTCATATTTAATCCTAATTTTAGACGTAACAATCGAAGCGCCTATTATAAGGAATACTCAAGGTTAAGTAAAAGCACTTTAAAGATACCCTCTCTACTACGGCAGTTATGTTTAAAACCTTAATATACCCAAATTACTTGAGGATGCAAAAACTCCACCTTTCGTCACTCCCGCATGTTTTTAGCGGGAGTCTAGTGTTTTAGGTAGATCCCCGCTAAAAGCATGCGGGGATGTCGAGATACTGGCGAAGCATCTTCAAGTGTAACGGGTATAGGAGAAAGGTAATCCCCCTCACTCGGCTTGTTTTTTTATATATTGCGCTCAATCCACTATACACTCCCCTGCAATAACACCTATAATATAGTTTATATAAGTTCTTTAAACACATAAAATCACTATGATAAATAAAAATAGTTCTTGGCTTATTAGCAGTGCCTTATTGCTAGTGCTAATGCAAGGTTGTAGCCTAAAAGAGTCTGTTAAGCCTACCGAGTCAGAACTGTCTATTAATCATACACCTGACGCACCCGCAATAATTGCTACGCCCGATAGTCAGTACACAGAAGCTGTCAGCATTATTGAAAATGGGCAAATATTTAGTTCAGGCGATATTGATAGCTGGGACTATATTATTTCACTGTATGCAATTCCTGAAGTTAATAACCCGCGTATAGAACGTGAAATCAAACGTTTTCTGAAACACCCTGAGTATTTTGCCAAATTACAAGCTCGCGCAGAACCTTATTTATACAATATTATCCAAGAAGTCGAGAAAAAAGGCCTGCCAGGTGAACTCGCCTTACTTCCTGCGATTGAAAGTGCTTTTAAAGCCCATGCTTACTCACATTCAAGCGCAGCAGGTTTATGGCAATTTATTCCTGCGACAGGCAGACTCTATGGTTTACATCAAAATTGGTGGTATGACGGTCGCCGTGATGTGTATTCCTCTACTGATGCCGCCACCAGTTATTTATTAAAACTGGGGCGTATGTTTGATGATGATTGGCTACTTGCCTTGGCCTCTTATAATGCAGGCATGGGCACAGTGGGCAAAGCAGTTAAACGCAATAAAGCAAGAAATCTACCCACAGATTATTGGTCTTTAAAATTACCTAAAGAAACCATGAACTATGTGCCACGCTTATTAGCACTCGCAAAGATCTTCGCTAATGCAGAACATTATGGTATTCACTTAAGAAAACAAGCCTATACCCCTATGTTTGAACCTGTGGATATAGGTTCACAAATTAGTCTCACTAAAGCGGCAGAGCTTTCAGGTATTACGATTGATGAGCTATTTAGCTTAAATCCAGGCTTTAGTCGTAGTCACACTCCGCCACAAGGCCCGCATCGTTTATTAATTCCTGTGGCTCAAGTCGATGAGTTTAGAACAAATTTAGCCATGCTACCCGATGCTGAACGGGTACAGTGGCATAGACATAAAGTAAAATCAGGGGAAAATATTGGCAGTATTGCGCGCCATTATAAAACCAGTGCAAAAATTGTGCGGGAAGTGAACCATTTGCCCAATAATAATATCCGTGCAGGTAGTTACTTAATGGTTCCTGGGGCGAATATTGCAGGCGATAAAAATCCTTTTCTACAGGCCAATGCTCTTAATCCAAAACGTCGTTACCGTTCTTATAAAGTACGTAAGGGGGATAGTTTATGGAGTATCGGTAGAAAATTTGGCGTTAGTAGCCGAGATTTAGCGCGCTGGAACCGAATTAGTACCCGCTCTACTTTGCGCTTAGGACAGAAATTAGTGGTACGTAAGGGACGTTCTTATTCGGCACGTACCAGCACTGCAAAATCAGCGAATTACACGGTACGTAGCGGTGACTCCTTGTATACTATTTCTAAAAAATTCAATGTACAAGTAGCAGATTTACGCCGTTGGAATAGTAGCAAGCTAGGAAAATATTTACGCCCAGGACAAAAATTGAAGGTTAAGGGCTAATAAAACATAGAACCGTAGGATGGGCAAAGGAGCTTTATCCCGTGCCCATCAATCATACCGCTTAATTGCCGTGATACAGCGTATACCCTAACACCGAGTAAGGTACGCGGTGCGTACCCTACACCTTAAAACCCTACTAGGCTAAACACTCCCCATAGCAACGCATTCTTATTTATGCCGATCAAATACCTCTTACTTTGTAGCTTGTCACTCTTGCTAACGGCATGTGCCGTTCCTATCGAAGAACTGCACAGCCCTATCACACCGCCCACGCAATTTTCACAAACAGGTGAAGCGCCATTGCAAGACCGCTGGTGGCTAGCCTTTAATGATCCTGAACTCAATCAATTGATTGAACTTGCCTTAGCCAATAACTTCACTCTAGCAGCAACTTTTGATCGCTTACGCCTAGCTGAAGCCCTCTCCCAAATTAACCATTCAGAGCTGATTCCTAGCGTCAGTGCTGTTTTTGGTGGACGGCAGAATTATTCTAATCTTAGCGATAGCAGCCAATTTTCACTGGGGCTGGTTGCCAGCTATGAAGTCGATTTATGGGGGCGTATACGCGCGCAAAATCAAGCGGCTAATTTAGATGTGCGAGTTGCTCAAGAAAATATAGGCACAGCCGCGATTTCCTTATCTGCTGAAGTCGCCATTGCTTGGTATCGCCTAATCGAACAACGCAGCCAATTAGCCTTACTAAATCAACAAATTGCCACTAATCAAGATAATGTAGACATTACCATTGCACGTTTTGCAGGCGCTCAATCCACCGCCGCGGATTTATTTCAACAACAGCAAACGCTAGAAGCCCGAAAAGGTGATCGCTATCATGTATTGGCAAATATTAAAGTATTAGAGCACCAATTAGCGATTTTAACGGGCAATACACCAGAGGTATTTACACTGCCTGATAATCATCAATTACCCGCCCTACCCGATCAACCCAAAACAGGCTTAGGGATTGCCTTATTACAACGCCGCCCTGATATACGTTTAGCTTATTTTAAAGTACAAGCCGCCGATCAGCGCGTCGCCTCGGCTATTGCCGATAGATACCCAAAACTTAGTTTATCGGCTAATGTAGATACCTTAGCCCCGAACTTACAATCTTTATTTAATAACTGGATTGCTACTTTAGCAGGGAACTTACTATTGCCTATTATTGATGGTGGCAGACGAGTGGCCGAAGTGGATAGAAACAAAGCACTTGCCGCAGAATCACTAAATATTTATGCCGCGACGACATTAGAGGCTATTAAAGAAGTCGAAGACACACTGAGTCAAGAACAGCAACAGAGGCAATTAGTCACTAGCCTAGATGAGCAATACACATTATCCAAACTTGCTAATGAACAAATTCGCTTACGTTATATGTATGGCTCAATGGATTTTTTACGCTTATTAACTGTGCAAATTAACCTGCAATCGCTAGACCGCAATCGCCTTGCCGCCAGACGGCAGTTAATTGAATATCGAATTAGTTTGTATCGTGCCTTGGCGGGTGGCTGGTATATAGAGCGTAGCTCGGAATAGCTTCGCGTAGATAACATTTTCCGACAGCTTGCTCTCTCCATTGGTCTCTAAAATTAAAGCTTAAACATTACGGACAGGATAGATACCCCGCCCAACTCAGTAGAGACACTAACAAGGCATAGAGCTTATTTTAGTGCTAGGGACTGCATTGCCCCTTAAAAATACACATATCAAAACCTTATTATTTATATGTGTATTAGCACATCAATCTTTGTGCATACAACCCCTTAGTTTTTGACCCTTTAGGTCTAAAAAGTGATATAGTATATCGTAGTATTGCTACATTATAAATTAATGATATGCCTATACTTTTACGACCCAACAATTTTAATTATAAGAGGTAACAAAATGAGAAAAATTATACTAACCGTTATTTTAAGTTCATTTCTACCTGCATTAGCAGTTGCTGAAAGCAAAACAATGCAGAATACCCACAAAACTACTCCAGATGTTATGGCGCAAGGTAAGCATATGATGAATACCAAGCAAATTAGCCAGTCAGAGATTAATATGAAGAAAAAGCATATGTCAATGGGTGACAACCCATTTTCTTCGCACGAGAAGAAAGCGGCAAAAAAAGCTAATAAACATAAAGGATATTCAGTTGTCAAATACAAAAAATAATCTTATTGTTGTATTACAACAGATCACTTAAGTTGTACTAGTTTAAAGCTAATCATACAGGTGCAAATTGTTTTCTGTATGGTTAGATTTAGGACCGTTTTTTCTACCCACACATCAAGAAAGTTGAGATGATTACAATGCAGAGTCGCAGTCTTGCATTGCACATTAAAACTTCAATCCCTCCCCCTGAAAGTTAATTCTGCATTTTCTCTATAGTGTTTATTTTTCTAGTACTTGACAAACTAAGACCTAAGATAATATATTAACGTTTACTTATATACTATATAAGCCAAAAACCACCCTAGATGGAGTTGTATATGTTAAATAACGATCGCCCCCTGCCCTTACTGATATTACTTAGCTACTTATTCTTAAGTAGCTTTCTGCAAACAGCGGCGGCACAAGCGACACCGTTACACCACGTTTCTGCTAAACAATGCGCAAGCTGTCATCAAACCATTTATCAGCAATGGCAAGGCTCAATGCATGCGAATAGTACTGCATTGAAAGACCCTATCCACGGAGCATTTTATAAAGCTGTCGTGGGCGACCCCACTCAAGAAGGCTTAACCAAACAAGATAAATACCCTGTCTGTTTACAATGCCATGCACCTGCAGCGGCTAAAGATGGGAAAACTGACTTAAGTGCTTTAGCCATTTATGGAGAGGGCGTTAATTGTGTTGCCTGTCATACCATCAGTGCCTATAAAGGGACTCAAAAAGCATCAGGCGGTTTACAACTAGGCACACAAGCTTATGAATATTCCAGCACGTCTTTGCAAGGTCCTGGAAACAGCAAAATAACGGCTGATGGGAAGCACCCTATCTATAGCAATACGGCAAACCCAGCCATTTTCAAAAGTAATGCAGTCTGCATGGGCTGTCACGATCAACGTAAAAATGCGAATAAAGTGACTCTATGTCAAACAGGGAGTGAAATTAGCGCATCAGAAACAGAAGGTAACTGCTTAGATTGTCATATGAAAAAAGTGAATGGCAAAGCCGATCACCGCTTTTTAGGTGGGCATTCAAGTGAGATGGTCAGTCAAGGCTTGGCAATGAGTATGACGCATAGCGAAAGCTCTAACACGCTGAAAGTTAGTATAAAACTCAGTAATAAATTACCTCATAAATTACCCACAGGCGCACCTTTTAGAAATATTTATGTGAAATTAACAGGCTATGATAAACAAGGGGAAATCGTTTGGGCTAGTAGCCAATCACACCCTGTTAAAGATGATAAAAAGGCCATGTTTATGTATAGCTTAGGCGATGCAAAAGGCAACCCTGCACCGCCCCCTAAAGCCACTCAAGTATTAGGTGATACGCGTTTAAAACCTTATGAAACAAGAGAATTGAATTATGCGATGGCAAAAGCAACGATTGTAAAATTAAAAGCCGTTGCTTATTATGATTTGCTCTTACCTGCGATGAAAAAGAAATTTCCTCAAGCAGAACATAAAGATTTAGTGCAGCCTAAAGTGATTGCCGTTAGCGAAATTGAATTAAACTAACCCTCTTCTCTACACTGCGGTTAAGTTAAGGAAAAAATATAGGATGTGTTGAGGCACGAAACGCATCTTTTCGGCACTTGATGCGTTTCCTATATCAAAAGCTTAACTTAATTGCTGTGACTCTTCTCTAACCCAAGGTTTAACCATGAGTGACTCATTACATATCGTTTGCCCACACTGTTCTGCAACGAACCGAATACTATTTTTAAATTGACCCAAACACATAAAAAATATACTATGTATATTAGCCATTACTAATGGCTTGAACCGTTATTTTATTTTTTAAAGGAATAAGTATGTCTAAATCTATCAAGAAAAAAACAGCTAAAAAAATTGCCGTTAAAATCACAAAAAAAGCAGTTTCTAAAAAAATAATTGCTAAAAAGAACGCTAAATCAGTGACTAAAAAAGTCGCTAAAGCGATTATCAAAAAAGGTTCTAGCAGCAAAAAATCAGCCAAGAAAGCAGCTAAAAAAGCATTGAAAAAAATCACTTAATGCTTAGGAGCGTGCACGTTCCTAAGGTATTTAAGTAAGTCATTGAAGTTCAAGTTTACGAAACTGGGTAAAAATTCGCCCAAAATGCGTTTTGGGCTGCAATGATTGGCTATAGGCTTAACACGGGACACGCAACCTGTAGGGTATGCACCGCATCACGGCAATTAAGTTAAGCATTTTGAGATAGGATGTGTTGACGATAGGAAACGCATCAAAGGCAAGAAAGATGCGTTTCGTGCCTCAACACATCCTATATTTTTCTTTAACTTAATGACACTCCGCCCCCTCAGCTACGCGATGCGATACCCTACTCGTATCCCGAGTTAAATGGATAACCCATATTAGCCAATTTTCGCAATTCCTACCGCTTTACGTAACTCCAATAAAAAAGGTGCCGTAATCGCGCGTGCTTTTTCGGCACCTTCTTGTAATTGCTGCTCAATATGATCAGGCTCTTTAATTAAGGCTTCATAACGTTCTCTAGCAGGAATGATATGCTCATTGATATGTTCAAATAACACTTTCTTCATTTCTCCCCATGCAATCCCTTCAGCATAACGCTGCCTAATATCAGCGACTTCTGCTGCTGTTGCAAACGCTTGGTAAGTGCTGAATAAAGTACATCCCGTAGGGTCTTTCGGCTCACCAGGCTCTAAAGAATTGGTTTTAATCTTATTAATTAGCTTCTTAAGTTTCTTTTCAGGCGCAAATAAAGGAATGGTATTATTATAACTTTTACTCATTTTACGCCCATCTAAACCTAGTAATGTCGCCGCATTTTCACCGACTATTGCTTCTGGGAGTGCAAAATGTTCACCATAAATATGATTAAAACGTGAAGCAATATCACGCGCCATTTCTATATGCTGAAGCTGATCTTTACCCACAGGCACTTTATGGGCATTAAAAATCAGCATATCTGCCGCCATTAAAATAGGATAACTAAATAAGCCCATCGTGATTCCCTTATCAGGGTCATTATTAGCACTTGCCTCATTTTCAGCAACAACGGCTTTATAAGCATGTGAGCGATTCATTAAGCCTTTTGCGGTCACACAAGTTAGCATCCACGTCAGTTCCATAATTTCAGGAATATCAGACTGGCGGTAAAAAGTCGCGTTTTTCGTATCTAAGCCTAAAGCCAGCCATGTCGCAGCAATTTCTAAACTCGATTGACGTACTTTTTCAGGCTCGCTACATTTGATTAAAGCATGGTAATCGGCTAAAAAATAAAACGGATTGGCATTCGCATCTTTACTCGCTTCAATCGCTGGGCGTATCGCGCCTACATAATTGCCTAAATGCGGAGTACCTGTGGTCGTGATGCCTGTCAGTATGGTCGATTTTGTCATGATTAATAAAGTCTCTTTTTTGAATAATTTATGTTGGATATTTTACGGGATTACAGCCACTTTAGCGAACTAGAAACAAGCTAGAATCAAGGCTTAAACGAGCCTATAAATCAATTACCTCAAGCAGAACAAGGTACAGTATAATGTTTAACCCTCCCCCTTTAGCTCCAAGGAAAGATGACATGCCTGACTCTAAGCAGCCAGTACGGAACGAACAATCTGGTGAAATTTTCTATAAAATGATTGATAAGCCAGAATTGTATACGGGCGAATGCATGAATATTAGCGGTGCTGGCATTGTCTTTAGAACAGATCAATTGATCAAAAAAGGGCGTGCATTAGAAATCAATATTGCCCAACATAAGGGTTTAACCTCGGCAATGACCGCTTATGTAGAAGTCCTTAGCTCTAGTCAAATAAGCCCTGAACTCTATGAAATCAATAGCGAAATAAAAGGCATTAAGGAAACTTAAGGGCATGGCTAAAGTATCCCCCGTTAATCAATCATTTTGCTTACAAAATGTCTGCGAATCAAATTATCAAAAAATCTTTTCTTTAATTCCAAATTTAAGAAATATTGATGATTCTGCACAAGGCTATGCGCACGGAAAGCCTGCCTTACATATACAAATTATCGAACAATCGCCGTATACAAAAACCATACAACTAAGCCACTTTTTTAAAAAAGAGGCAGGCATGATTTTAGAACCTGCGGTAAAAATTCGCTTATATTTTGATGTCTGCATCGCTGAAGTGTTACGTGATTATAAACGTATAGAAGTGGCCGACGCGATCAGTGATATAGGTCGCAGTAAAGAAATCATGGACTACAAATGGAAGCTTAATTATTTTTTAGAAAAATGGTTAGACCACTGCCTTAAAACCGATTACATCTTTAAGTTAGACCCGCCCTCAGAAAGCATTCCATGATCCCTATTAGAGATACAGCCCCCTGCTATACCCGCCCCTATGTGACATGGGGATTAATATTTATCTGCACCGCTCTATTTGCCTTTTTAGAGTATTCGCCAGATCGCCTACACCATTTTGTCATTTATATTTATGGCATGGTGCCTAATCGCTATACCGACCCTGATTGGGCGATAGCAATGGGCTACCCCATTGATTACTATTTTACATTTGTTAGCAACCTTTTCTTACACGGGGGCTGGTGGCATTTAATTATGAATATGTGGTTTTTATGGATTTTTGCCGATAATATTGAAGACCGTATGGGGCATGGACGTTTTATCATTTTTTACCTGCTCTGCGGTATTATTGCAACGGCAATTCAATGGCTACACACACCTAGTTTAGTCGTCCCTGTGGTGGGTGCATCAGGTGCGATTGCAGGAGTTTTAGGCGCTTACTTTTTTCTCTACCCTTACGCGAAAGTGGTCATTTGGGTACCTATTTTATTTCTGCCCATTTTCTTTGAAGTGCCAGCAATTGCCTTTATTGGCATCTGGGTTATTTTCCAAATGTCTAAAGCAACCACGGCAATGATCTTTTACGATGGCGCGTCAGATGTTGCTTTATGGGCGCATTTAGGTGGATTTGCTTCGGGTTTTTTGCTTTTTCGCTATTTTCTTAGAAAAGATTATCCTGCATAAATCGCTCAGGAACGTACACGGAATAACATCCCGAAGTTATAACACAGGATTTTTGTATCAGCAGGAATGACCTCATGAGGCGCATAGTTATTCTACGCAAGGAATGAGATCATTCCTGCTGGTGCAAAAAGACCCGTTAGAAATCGGGAGGTTGTTTCGTGCACGCTCCTTAAGGTATAATATTCCGATAATTTAAAAAAAATACCAAGTTGGCTGACAGCCTAACTTGAGTTATTCATAGGAAGTTGATGTCAAAATGAAAAAAGTTAATGTTGCCTTAGTCAGACTGGTCCAATTTGTTGTATTTATTATTTTTACCTTCGTGGTTATTGTTTATTTTGGCGCGATGGTCTTAATCCCATTAGATGCCTTAGTGATGATAAGCAAGTTACTTGGCGTGATGGGCATTAATACTTTTGTTGGCGTGATTATCGGTTTACCTATTGTCGGTTATTTAGGGAAAATGGTTTATGAAACACCAGGGCTAGTCGCCATGATAATGGGAACAGGCATGGATTTAATGAAAACAGGCAAAGATAAAGTTGAAGCATTTAACGAAATTGCTGAGTCTATTAAATAAAAAATCATCACCCTGTGTTTATCACAGGGCTTGATCTAAAAAGGCACATATCCTCTGGGTTATGTGCCTTTTTTTATGCCTAACATCATGCAGCATTTACAAATACAACTACAAGGACTGTTACAAGGTGTTGGTTTTCGTCCTTTTGTTTATCGACTCGCACAGCAATACCAACAGCATGGCTGGGTTGCGAACACCAGCGCGGGAATTATTTTACATATACAAGGCGAACAGCCTTTACAGGCAAGGTTTTTATCTGATTTACAACAGTGCTTACCGCCTTTTGCCTCAATTCACAACTTAAGCAGTCGCTTACTCCCCTTAGCAAACTTTACACAGTTCAGTATTCAAGCTAGCCAACAAAAATCACAAGCCTCAGCCCTAGTACTTGCGGATATAGCCACCTGCCCTAACTGTGTCAGCGAATTATTTGACCCCAATAGTCGCTACTACCAATACCCATTAATTAGTTGCTGTCACTGCGGTCCACGCTATAGCATTATGCTTGCCCAGCCTTATGATAGAAAACATACCAGTATGGCAGAATATCCCTTATGCCCTACCTGCTTGCAAGCTTATCAAGATCCTCAAAATAGACGCTTTCATGCACAGACGCTTGCTTGTGTAGATTGCGGGCCTACACTCTCTTTTTTAGACGCACAAGGGCAACCGTTAGCACATAAAGCAGCCGCTATCAGCCACTGTATACAGCAGCTCCAAGCAGGCAAAATCATTGCCGTTAAAGCAATAGGCGGCTATCAACTTTTAGTCGATGCAAACAACCAACAAGCCGTACAACGCTTAAGACAAAAAAAACACCGCCCTGCAAAACCTTTTGCCTTATTAGCAAAAGATATGGCAATGGTAAAGTCTTTATGTGCTGTGAATCCGCAAGAACAACACTCGTTACAATCCGCAATGGCCCCGATTGTATTGCTCAAAAAACATTCCGAGACGACTCAATATAAAGCTGTTGCACCGAATAACGATTTATTAGGCATGATGCTCCCTAGTTCAGGTGTACAGCACTTAATTATGCGAGCATTCCAGCAGCCCCTAATAGCCACCAGTGCTAATCGTTCAGGTGAACCCATCTGCACTACTGAGAAGCAAGCTTTAAGTCATTTACACGGTATTGCCGATGGCTACTTAATACATAAGCGCGCCATTATCCGCACACTGGATGATTCCATTGTGCGTATCATCGCGGATAAACCGCGCTTATTCCGACGTGCACGCGGCTATGTGCCTACGCCCTTAAAACTCCCCATCAAACAAGGCACACTCGCTTTAGGCGGACATTTAAAAAGTACTTGGGCATACAGCTATGCAGGCTATGTGTTATTAAGCCAATATTTAGGCGATTTGAATAATAGCGCGGCACAAGAAAATTACCGTCAAACACTAGCCGATATGCAAAATTTTTATCAAAGCAAAGCGCAGCGTTTGATACATGACTCACACCCTGATTACTACAGCAGCCACTATGCGACTCAAAGCCCTTTAAGCAAAACAACGCTACAACACCACACTGCACATGCTTTTTCCTGTATGGCTGAACATCATATTAGCCCGCCCGTGCTTGCTGTTGTTTGGGATGGCACGGGGCTAGGGACAGACCACTCTAGCTGGGGTGGGGAATTTTTTCTAATCAAAAAAGACTCGATACAACGCTATGCGCATTTCAAGCCCTTTCCCTTATTAGGCGGCGATAAAGCAAATCAAGAGCCGCGACGTGTTGCACTTGCCTTATTATTGCAACTCTTTGGTACTCGCTGGAAAAAGGAAGTCACTGAATTAGCTTGCGTACAAGCTTTTACAGTCAATGAATTAAAGCTCTTTAAAGCCGCCTTTAAACATCAATTGAACACCCCACTGAGTAGCAGTGCGGGGCGGCTGTTTGATGCAGTGGCAAGTGTATTAGATTTATGTCAGATTAATTTATATGAAGGACAAGCGGCACAAGCCTTAGAATCCGCGACTCACTTAGCCGAAACGGATGCTTATTATGCTTATCAATTGAATGCAGCCGAGACTCTTGAGGCAGCAATACAGATAGATTGGCAGCCGCTAGTTATACAGATTCTAAATGATTTAAAAGCGGGAAATCACGCGCTGATCGCCACTAAATTTCATAATACACTTGCCGACATTATTTTGCAGCTAGCAAAACAAGCAGATGAGCCGCGTATTATTCTAAGTGGCGGCTGCTTTCAAAATGCTTATTTAACTGAAAAAACACAGCAGCTTTTAAGCAATGCGGGCTTTCAAGTGAACAGCCACGAACAAATTCCTAGTAACGATGCAGGGCTTGCTTTGGGACAACTGTATTTTTCTCAATGGCAGGCTAGCGGCAATTAAA
>WTCM01000240.1 GCA_013138595.1 Methyloprofundus sp.
GAGTCCAAAACGCGTTTTGGGCGTGTGTAAGCTTTTCCAAGCGATGAAATCAAAAAAACTTTCCAAAACGTGTTTTGGACTCCTGTTTGGTCATTCTTGCACAGTTTTAGAGCGAGATTGCGCTTTATTTGCCCCGTCTTAAATGGCTAGTCATTAAAGTAATGTACAGAAAGTGGTAGCACAGGATTGTATGTCATAGCCAATAGTTTAATCAACTATGATAAAATGACATTCCGAAAAATGAAAGCATTTATAAAGGAATAAGCTGGAGTCCAAAACGCGTTTTGGGCGTTTTTTGCGCCTGCTCCGTCGTCTGAGAGGGAGCTTAGTCTTCTAGCTGCTAATGGCTTGTTTAAGTTTATAGCCAAAATAAATGACTCTATATCTATTGCCCACAGAAAATAATCAGAAGTAAAGCTTGATATTATCTACACTCGCTTAGATTAAGTTAAAAAAATTAAGACAAAAATGAAAAATAAAGTAAAGTTTGGAACCAGTGGTATTCGTGGTTTAGTGACAGAGATGACAGATAAGGTCTGTTATGCGTATACCCTAGCTTTTTTAGAGTATTTAAAATCAGTCGATGCAATCAGCGACGGGCATACGGTCGGGGTCGGTGGGGATTTGCGTAATAGCACACCGCAGATTATGAATGCAGTGGCGGCGGCAATAAGCGATGCAGGGTATCAAGTGGTAAATTGCGGGTTGATTCCGACACCTGCTTTAACTTTATACGGTATTAGTCAGAATATCCCTACCATTATGGTGACGGGCAGTCATATTCCTGAAGACCGTAATGGGATTAAATTTAATAAGCCTGATGGTGAAGTGCTAAAGCAAGATGAACAAGGTATTTTAGCGCAAGATCCACCCCTGAATGACGCACTGTTTGATGATGAGCGTTTATTACAAAATGAGTATTTACCCGCGATTAATGCGACTGCGGAACAGCAATATATCACTCGATATTTGGATTTCTTTGGCAAAGACGCTTTAGCAGGGTTTAAAATTGGGGTTTATCAGCACTCCTCAGTAGCACGTGATTTAATGCAAACGATTTTGACCCAACTGGGTGCAGAAGTGATTGCCTTAGGGCGTTCAGATCATTTTATTTCCGTAGATACCGAAGCGATTCGCCCAGAAGATGTAGTATTAGCTCGGCAATGGTCAGCTGAATATGACTTAGATTGTGTAATTTCTACCGATGGTGACGGTGATCGCCCTTTAGTCAGTGATGAGCACGGCGAATGGTTGCGCGGGGATGTCGCAGGTATTTTAGTTGCCGATGTTTTACAAGCGCAAGCTGTTGTCACGCCAGTCAGTAGTAATAGTGCTTTAGAAAAAAGTAATAAGTTTGCACAAACGGTACGCACGCGAATCGGCTCACCTTATGTGATTGTTGCAATGCAAGCAATTACCGAACATGCTAGTGTGGTGGGTTATGAAGCAAACGGTGGTTTTTTATTGAATACCGCTGTGCAACTGAATGGCAAACAACTGAGTGCATTACCTACGCGAGATGCGGTATTAGTGCCTTTATGTATTTTATATCAGGCAAAAAAACAGGGCTGTACGGTATCTGAATTATTAAAAAGCTTGCCTGAGCGTTTTACCTACAGCGATAGAATTAAAAACTTTCCATCTGAGTTAAGTCAGTCTATTTTATTAAAAATGCAAACAGGTGATTTAGCGCAAGATGCGGCTGTTTTTGCAGGTTTATTTGCTAATCAACTTGATGTGGCAGTAAGCTTTGATAACACCGATGGCACACGGGTGAGTTTAGCGAATGATGAAGTCGTGCATATCCGTGCCTCAGGCAATGCACCTGAATTACGTTGTTACACCGAAGCAGCTAGTTATGCACGCACTCAGGAATTAAATGAGCAGTGTATGCAGTTGATGAATGATTGGAAATAATTAACGTACAGATTTGTAGGATGGGCAAAGGGCTTTTTCGTGCCCATCTTTATGCGCTATGAATGATGGACACGGGATAAAGCCCCTTTGCCCATCCTACGTTGGTCGAATCTAGCTTTGTTTTATGAGTCAGTAAAAGGGATAAACAGTGAATAGAAGAGTACCCGTTAAGAAAAATTATTTTGCTTTTTTGTCTGGTTTAGCAAGCTCTAAAGCACTGCGCTTGATGGCTTATTTCGCTGTGCTGGTATTAGGAATTCTGCTGTTTGCTACTCCAAAAGTCGATGCAGCTGCGGTTGTGGCAGGTCTAGCTTTATTATTGATTTCTATTGCTGTCATTGCTGCTATTCTTTATGGTTTTAAGAAAATAACCGGGCTTTCTGTGCTACAAGCTGTGGACTGGGTAGGAGAAAAAACTTTATTACTGCTTAATCTACTGATTGCTAAGCTACAAAAACTAGGAAGTACCAAGGTCGAAGCTAAGCAAGAAGCAGCAAGGACTCAAGCCTTAGTAGAGCCTGAATTAAAAACAGACACACATAAATTAGAACCTAAACTAGAGCCTAGTTTTGGTTTTAGTGAGGGTGAGGACGATGATGAAGCGCTAGACTTATTGACTAAAGTTGAGCCTACCTTAGAAACTTCGGAGGATGAGAATTTAATCATACTCGAAAGTAGTGAGGCTGTAGAAATAGAACTCACTGACCATATTGCCACGCCTATTTCTGCAATCGCTGATCCTATTCTATTTAAAAACCCCGATGATTTAATTGAAGATGAAGTAGAAGAACCTCCCTTTGAGGGCGCACCTATCTTTGATGCTGACGTTACTTATGATAGCAAAGCGATGCTAAATGCCGATGATACGGATGATGACGTAGATATTATTGAGTTGATTAATGTGCAGCATGAAGAAGAGCATATTGTGTCTGAGATAACAGAACCTTCTAAAACAGCGTTAAAGAATATTGTTGAATCTACGATAACAGCTAGCCCCAAGCAAGTGTTAAGTGAGAGTGTAGAGGATAGCTCACTCCCTCCTTTTTTATATAAACGCACAGAAGGAGCTAGTGATGACAGATCTATTGAATCTGAATCAACCATAGAAACTGTGACGGAGAAAATGAGCGATGATATACCTGAGCTTGTCGAGGCAGAAGCTGATATTGAAGAAGATTTAAGTGCTGAGGATTTAGAGGTAGATGAACTAGAACTTGAAATCAAATCATTTTTTCAAGAGGAAGCGCCAGAAAAATTAAGCGTATCGGCTGAGCTGGAAGAGCCGCCTAAAAATTACTTAGATTTTAATCGCTTGAGAAAAGAGCATGAAGAGACGGTAGAAAATAATGCGATTGCAGGCGAAGCAGGTTTTATCAGTCAGCAAGATTCAGAAAACAGTGAAGCAGAAAATAATGCTTTATATTCCATGCTCTCTCAAGCCGAAGAAAAAGCAAGCGATATGCTCAGTTCTTTTTCTGAAAAATTATCCCACTCACTAGGTTTTGACCTAGAAGCCAAACAAGAGGGTGAAACCTTACAAGCGCATGAGCCAAAAGAATACAGTTTACCCAGTATAGACTTATTACAAGTACATCAGCACACTACACAGGCTTATACAGCAGAACAACTAGAGCAAATGTCACGTTCGGTTGAGCGTGTGCTAAAAGATTATAAGGTAGACAGCGAAGTTGTTGGTGCTTACCCAGGGCCTATTATTACGCGCTTTGAATTACTGCTTGCGCCTGGTGTTAAAGTCAGTCGTGTGAGTGGCTTGGCAAAAGATTTGGCGCGTGCAATGTTAGTGACCAGTGTGCGTGTGGTTGAAATTATTGAAGGGACTCCTTATATTGGTTTAGAAATTCCTAATAAATATCGTGAATTAGTTGCCTTTCGTGAAATTTTGGACTCGGAACAATTTCAGCAAGCCGAATCCCCGATTACGCTTGCTTTAGGTAAAGACGTATCGGGTGATACGGTGGTCTATGATTTAGCTAAAATGCCACATTTATTAGTAGCAGGAACCACAGGCTCAGGTAAGTCAGTCGCGATTAATACGATGATTTTAAGCATGTTGTATAAGGCAACGCCTGAGCAAGTGCGGATGATTATGATTGATCCAAAAATGCTGGAATTATCTGTTTATGAAGGCATTCCGCATTTATTAACCCCTGTCGTGACGGACATGAAAGAAGCGCAAAGTGCCTTACGTTGGGCTGTGGCTGAAATGGAGCGACGTTATAAGCTAATGGCTAAAGTTGGAGTGCGCGGCTTAGAAGGTTTTAACCAAAAAATTAATGAAGCTGCTGAGCGCGGTGAAACTATTCGTGATCCCTTACACCAGCAAGTAGTGGCTTTAGAAGAGGGCGAAAGCTTTCCTGTATTATCGACGCTACCTAGTATTGTGATTGTGATTGACGAATTAGCCGATATGATGATGATTGTAGGCAAAAAGGTTGAAGAACTGATTGCCCGACTTGCCCAAAAAGCGCGTGCGGCTGGGATACACTTAATTTTAGCAACACAACGCCCTTCTGTGGATGTGTTAACAGGTTTGATTAAGGCAAATGTGCCCACGCGTATTTCTTTTCAAGTCTCATCACGGATTGATTCACGTACTATTTTAGATCAAGGCGGGGCTGAAGCTTTATTAGGTAACGGTGATATGTTATTTTTACCTTCTGGGCGCAGTGTCCCTACACGAGCACATGGAGCCTTTGTAGCGGATGATGAAGTACATGCGATTGTTGGTTATCTTAAAACACAGGGAAGAACTCATTATTTAACCGAAATCACACAGGAAGAGCTTGCTGACCACTCAGCAAATTCAGGGCACCAAGAGACGGTGGATGAATTGTACCCAGAGGCGGTGAATTTTGTACTGGAAACAGGAAAGGCTTCTATTTCCAGTGTGCAACGACGCTTTAAAGTCGGTTACAATCGAGCCGCGCGAATGATAGATCAAATGGAAGAAGAGCGTATTGTCAGTGAGCCTGAAGGTAATGGTTCACGCCGTGTGCTTAATAAAGATGAGCAGTAAATAAGAATGAAACACCTAATAATAAAATTTACGGATTATTTATGTTAAAAGACTATCTACAACTGTGTTGGTTAAGTACTTACCCTGAAGATTTGCCCACCGATCGCAAGTTTTTATGGGCTAATTTAGCTATTTATATGATGCTAGGTTTGTTTATTCATTCAAATATTAGTGCTCCCGTTGAAGCCTTTATACAGATTATAATAGAAATTTTGATTACGCTACTGTTTATGGGGGCACTGTTATTAAAAGATGGCAGCGCTTATAATTTTGAACGCTTTTTAACCGCTATTTTAGTCTGTGAAAATGTTGTTTATATGATAGCTTTACCCTTAGCTTTTTGGTTTATTTTTGCTAAAGGGAGTGCGATGGCTTTTTACCCCGTTTATATAGGGGCCGCACTGATGGTATGGTCGGTGGTGGTTATTGCGTATTTATTGAAAGGCTTATTTGATTTTGATTGGTTGGTGAGCGGCAGTTTATCGGTACTGTATTTTATATTGACATATTTTGGTTCTTTTGGTTTGTTATTGCTGGTTGCGTAGCTTTAGAGACTGTGAAAGTACTATCAAATTCAGCCTTTTTAGCTTGAAGTGAAGCATCAGCCTAAAAACCTACACTATTAATTTTTTTTAAAAAAACTCTTAACATTATGGCTAACCCACAAAAGCTTAAAGTACTTTTTGTCTGTATGGGCAATATATGTCGCTCACCCAGTGCTGAAGGTGTTTTTAGGCATCAAGTCACCGAGCAAAAAATACAAGATAGATTTACGATTGATTCTGCAGGAACTCATGCTTATCATATTGATGAAGCCCCAGATTTACGCTCTCAAAAAGCCGCAAAAGATCGTGGTGTTGATCTAAGCAAGCAACGTGCACGCAAGTTTATTCGGGGTGATTTTGAAGATTTTGATTATATCCTAGCGATGGATAATGATAATTTTTCAATTTTGCATTCAGCTTGCCCAGCAGAGTATCAACATAAAGTTAAATTATTTTTAGAATATGCCCCACATTTAAAAACAACCGAAGTCCCCGACCCTTATTATGGTGGTACTTATGGTTTTGAAAATGTATTAGATTTAATTGAAGAAGCCTCTACAGGCTTTATTGACGACTTAAAACAATCAGGAGAACTTGCGTGAAAAAATTAGTACAAGCTGTTTTATTAGTGGGATTATTGCTTAGCTCTTATATTATTCATGCTAAGGAAGATGCACGTGTGAGTCATGTAGTGGTTGCTTGGTTAAAAGAACCAGGAAATATACAATTACGTGAACAATTTATTCAAGCAAGCCGTGCCTTGGAAAGCGTTCCTGGTGTCTTATCTCGCCATGTTAGCGCAGTGATTCCTAGTGACCGTCCTAAAGTTGATGATACCTTTGATGTTGCCGTCACCGTCACGTTTAAAAATACAGCGGCCTTAAAAAGCTATATGCGCAGTCAACAACATAAAAAAATGTTAAAAGACCAGCTTAAGCCTTTAGTGAATCGTATTGTTGTTTATAACTTTGGTAATCAATAGGCTAATACGATGGCTATAGTTTCTAACACGATTAACTATTTAGAGGGCGAGACCTTACTAGAAGGTTTTTTTGCTTACGATGATAGTATTCAAGGACAGCGCCCCGCCGTTTTAATTGCCCATGCGTGGGGTGGGCGCGATGAGTTTGTGAATGAAAAAGCTAAACAATTAGCCGAATTAGGTTATGTTGCTTTTGCATTAGATATGTATGGCTCAGGTGTTTTAGGGGCTAGCCCTGAAGAAAATGGGCAATTAATGCAGCCCTTTATGGATGATAGGTTATTATTACAGCAACGCATGATGGCAGCTTTATTGGCCTTTAGATTATTACCTTGGGTCGATGATAAAAAGATAGCCGCAATCGGTTATTGCTTTGGGGGGCTATGTGCCTTAGACCTTGCACGTATGGGCGCTGATATTAAAGGTGTGGTTAGTTTTCACGGTTTATTACATGCGCCAGAGACTTGCTCTGACAAGCCTGTTTTAGCAAAAGTATTGGCCTTACATGGGCATGATGACCCTATGGTTCCGCCTGAATTGGTGAGTCAGTTTAGTGCAGAAATGACCACGCTTAAGGTGGATTGGCAGTTGCATAGTTATGGGCATACGGTGCATGCTTTTACCAATCCAGTGGCTAATAATCCTGATTTTGGTACGGTTTACGATGAAAAAGTAGCACAACGCGCTTGGCAAAGTATGCTGAACTTTTTTGCTGAAATTTTTGCTTAACGTGGGCGTATTTTGCTCTCGTGTCAGGTATTAAAGATAACATCCCTTGTAGGAATGCTATCTTTTTAAAAATTTTTGTGGATGATAGGTCTCCCAAAGCTAAGCGGGGTATTGCCCCCGTTCATAACGTTTTATATTGGACTTTAAAATATGGATAATGCTTTCCCTCAAGTTGATGT
>WTCM01000038.1 GCA_013138595.1 Methyloprofundus sp.
GTTTATGCGATCCAAGCAAAATCAACACTTTATTCAGCTAGAACTCACTTGTTTTCTAACTATTTAAGTAAGGAGCTACAATGCCCGAGAATTCAAGCCTATTTTAGTTATTAGCGAAAGTCCTAATCTTATAAGTTTTAAGGTATATTGTTCAGTCTATAGATTAAATTTGTTCGTCTTAAGGAAAGAGTCATGCAAGCATTAAAATTAGCAGTTTTATCATTGCTCGTCAATTCTAGTCTTACCGCTGCGCCATTACCCTTGATTGCAGTGGGAGCGGAAAAGTCTAAAACAGAGGCAAGTATTAGTTATCAGCTCAATACAGTGGGCAGTACGTTTTTATCTTCCGATAAAATTGCGCTAAGTTTTGAACTGACGATTGCGCCAGAAGATATTGGTAGCCAAAGTGAATTGTATTTAGTGGCGATTACAGGTCAAAAAAGCTATATACGCCTTGCTGATAAAACGTGGCAAGCTTGGACGACTGAACAGGCGTTGATTGCGACTAAAACCTTAACTTTGCAAGCCAAAGAACACTTAGAGGTTTTACAAGATCATTCTCTACCTGCGGGAGAGTATCAAATCTTTGCAGCTTATAAAACGCAAGCGAAGCAAGTTAAATATACTAAAAATTCGACGACCTTAGTGGTTTTTGATGCTCAGCAACAAGCCTTGCATGCCATTACACAAGCTGAGATATTGCGTGATTATTTGTATCAAGGGGCTTTAAACAGTCCTCGTTATTCTGGTTGTGGTTCTTTTGGTGATGTTTGTCTTTGGATGGCTGATTTTTCTTCGGGGGCTGTCGTTTCGGCTGAACCGAGTGCAACGAAAGTCTCTAGCACGACCTTGCAGGAAACAGGCGTGGATGAAGCTGACCGTATGAAAACGGATCAAGACTTATTGTTTTCTTTGCGTAGCTGTGCGGCAGATAGCAGAGAAAGCTGTGTTTATAGTTATCGGCTACAAGCAAGCCCTGCGCAAGCTACTGAGTTAGCTTTCTTAAAGTTAAGCGAGAGTGAAGAAAATCAATCAGTACATGCTACTGCGCGTTTAGGTGAATTATATTTACGCCCCGCGACGGAGGCTAGACCGCGCTCTTTGCTTTGGTTAGATACTAGCAGCAGCGGACAGGTATCATCTAATCTTTATCCCAATTGGCAGTCTTCTGATAGCCAGATCACTTTAAAATTTATTCAAGCGGATGACCCCGAAAATTTAATACAAACCCAGCAAATAAGCTTGGAGGGTGAGTTGTTAAGCAGTCGTTTAGTGGATGGGGTGTTATATCTATTAAGTCGTTCGTCTCGCGAGTACTACGTGCCTTATAATACTCAAGAGCTTTTGACAAAGCCGCCTTTAGAGTACTTTTTACCGCATTATCAAAGCAGCGATAGTGTGAGCAGAAAAGCCTTGGTTGATAGTAGTCAGTGCTATATTGCCCCGCAAAATAGCAGTCGTTATAATGCCGCAGTCTTAAGTGTGGTGACTGCAATACCTGTTAATAATCCGAGTGCTATGCAGAGTCGGTGTATTGCAGGTGAATTGAATACGTTTTATGCCTCACCTAAGGCTTTATATTTTGCCACTAGTCGTTATCCGCAATCGTTTGCGAATAATCAACTGGTGTATGATTTTGCAGCTGAACAAGTGACCGATATACATAAGTTCTCTTTACAGGATTCGGATTTAGATTATCGTGGGTCGGGGCAAGTGACAGGGCATTTAGGTTGGGAAAAAGATAAGCAGTCTTTTCGTTTTGGTGAATATAATAATAGGCTACGGGTGGCGACTTCTGAGGGCAGTAGTTGGGGCATGGATTCACGCACAAAAATTACCGTCTTAGTAGAGGATAGTGAAAACCATCAGCTAACAGAAATCAGTGCGCTTGAGAATTTGGGTAAGCCAGGCGAGCGTTTATATGCGGCACGGTTTATAGGGGAAAAAGCTTATTTAGTGACTTTTCGCCAGACCGACCCTTTGATTGTGATTGATTTTAGTCAGCCTGAAAAACCTGTGGTCATGGGGGAGTTGGAAATTGATGGTTATTCAGATTACTTACAGCCCTTGGGTAAGGATTATTTATTAGGTGTGGGTAAAGATGCCGCGACTGATGAGAGGGATTCTACTTGGTATCAAGGAGTGAAAGTCTCTTTATTTGATGTCTCTAGTGCTGAAAACCTAGGCTTGGTTAATTCTATTGTGCTGGGTAAGCGGGGGACAGATGCGACTGTATTGCAAGATCATCATGGGTTGACTCTTTTGCAAACAGCGGCAGAGCGTTACAGCGTTGCCTTGCCTATTGCCTTGCATGATTCGGCACTTTCCACGTCTGTTATTGCTACGCATTTTTCTCCCTTGTCCACTTATTATGATTGGACGGAAACAGGGCTATATATGTTTGATATAACCACAGGCGAAGAGGCGAGTTTAACACAGAGTGCTAAATTGATTGCTGAATCGCAAGCAGAGGGCGGGAGTTTTCGTTACTATGATTTGCATAGTGATCGTGCGGTGATACAAGACCAGAGTGTGCATTATATTCATGGCGAGCAAGTGCTTTCTGCTGAAATTGCGGATCTTAAGTGATTTTATAAATAATACGTTTTTAATTTATATTGAATGAAAAAAACCAAAAAAGAAAATTTACAACGCACCATGATGATGTATTTTTTACTGATTGTGAGTGCTACTTTATTAGTGACTACGGAGTTTGTATTAGATGCACAGAGTACTGATTTACACGATAGCTTATTAAGTAATTTTCAACATTTTTCTGATCAGGAAATGACTAAGGAGCAAGTTTTTGTACCCTTAGAAAAATTGCGCAATCAAGCAATTTTGATGATCGCTATTATTATGTATGTGACCATTATTGTTTTGATGATGTTGATGAAAAATATTACCGGCCCTTTACAGCACATGATTGAAATGTCAGAAAAAATCTCTGAAGGGGACTTAACACAAAGTATTAGTATTGACTCAGGCAATGAGTTAGCGCAACTCGGCGGCGTGATTAATGAAATGTCGAGTAATATTCAAGAGGTTACTTTGTTATCGCAAAATATGAGCAGTAATGGCGGTGTATGTATTGATAATGTACGAAAATTATTAGCCAGCGGAGAAATTACTGACGCAGCAAAGGCAGAAATTTTAACTGAATTAGAACAATTACAAATGGACTTTGAAATGCTCAAGGATTTTACCGATTGTTTTAATTTATTTGAGCTGGATTCAGAATGAATATTATTGATTATTGGTATGCTTTTCCTGTCGGGCTGTTAATTTCTAGCTTAGTCTCCTCGGTCGGTATTGGGGGCGGTGTTCTGTGGATGCCTTTCTTTTTAATTGTTTTAAAATTATCTCCTGAAACAGCGGTATTAACCTCTTTAGTGATACAAACAGCAGGGATGGGTTCGGCAAGTTTAATGTGCGCTAGACAAAAACGTGTTGATAAAAAAATGGCAGGGTTTATTCTATTGATTTCTTTGCCTGGTGTATTGATAGGCTCTATTTTGGCTAGTCGATTAGAATCTGAGTATATGCAGTTAGCATTGGGTTTATTAGTGATGACCACTGCATTTTTATTCGTCTCTTCCAAGCAAAAATATGCCGATATGGGTAAGGAATCGGTGGATATGCGGCAAGCTTATCGTAGCTCATGGATTACCTTTCCCGCGTCTATAGGCAGTGGAATGTTAAGTACCAGTATGAGCGAATGGCTGATTCCCATTATGCGCAGTAAATTATCCTTAAAAATGAGTCATGCAATAGGCACCAGTATTGTGATTGCCTTTGGAGTGAGTGCGGTGGCCGCAGTGATTCATCTATTTTTAGGCAGTAAGCCTGAAATTGGCGCGGTGATATGGGCGGTACCTGGCGTATTAATTGGTGGACAAATAGGGCCACGCATTACTGCAATGATTAATGAACGCTTATTAAAAGAGTCGTTTGTTTTTTTCTTAACGCTAGTGGGTATACACTTAGTTTATAACGCTTATTAAATAAGGAAAAACAGTGCGTACAAAACCTTTAGCCGATCTTATGCGTCCAGACTCTTTAGCGGATTATGCAGGTCAAAAACATATTTTACAAGCGGGTAAACCGTTATATGAAGCGATAAACTCTGGTCGTTTACATTCAATGATTTTCTGGGGGCCGCCAGGCACAGGAAAAACCACTTTAGCGCGAATGATCGCTAAGCATTCTAATGCTGAATTTATGTCTATTTCAGCGGTGCTAGCAGGGGTGAAAGAAATCCGTGCTGCGGTTGCTTCGGCAAAACAAATACAGCAACAAGAGCAACGGCAAAGTATTTTATTTGTCGATGAAGTACATCGCTTTAATAAATCTCAACAAGATGCTTTTTTACCGCATGTAGAAGATGGCACAGTGTTTTTCTTAGGTGCAACCACCGAAAATCCATCCTTTGCTTTAAATAATGCCTTGTTATCGCGGGCGCGCGTGTATGTCTTAAATTCTTTAACTATTGATGATTTACAAGAACTGATTGATAAGGCATTAATAGATACAGAAAAAGGCTATGGCAAGTTAAATTTAAGTATGTCAGAGTCTTTAAAACAGCAGTTTGCCGCCTCTGCCGATGGGGATGCAAGGCGCTTGCTCAATTTTATTGAGTTAGCGGTGGAGCTTGCACAAGCCCAACAAGCCACTGAGATTAATGAGACCATTGCCAAAGAAGTGCTGACGGGTGGATTGCGTCGTTTTGATAATCAAGGTGAGGAGTTTTATAACCAAATTTCAGCTTTGCATAAATCCGTGCGGGGTAGCTCGCCCGATGCGGCTTTATATTGGTTTTGTCGGATGATTGACGGTGGCTGTGATCCTTTATATTTAGCACGACGGATTGTACGTATCGCTTCAGAAGATATAGGCAATGCCGATCCTAGAGCCTTACAACTTTGTATTAATGCGTGGGAAACGCAACAACGGCTCGGCAGCCCAGAAGGCGAACTTGCCCTTGCTCAGGCGGTTATGTATATGGCATGTGCGCCTAAAAGTAACGCGGTGTATAGTGCTTTTAATGCGATGATGCGTGAAGTGAAAGAAAGTGGTAGCTTGCCAGTCCCTAATCATTTACGTAATGCACCGACTAAGTTAATGAAGGACTTAGACTATGGAAAAGAATACCGTTATGCGCATAATGAGCCAGAAGCGTATGCCGCAGGTGAAAATTATTTCCCAGAAGGACTTGAGGAAACTCGCATTTATCAACCTGCTCCACGTGGATTAGAAATAAAAATCGCAGAAAAATTAAAACATTTGCGAGAATTAGATAAAATAGCTAACAATAATTAAAAGAGTGCGCAATAAGGGTGAAATATAACCTTATTAGCTGCAATATCACACCAAACCATTCAATAGATAAACGCTATGGACTTAAATTTTCTTGATTTCGAACAACCAATTGCAGAATTAGAAGCAAAAATTGAAGAATTACGCCGTGTACAGACTGAAAATGAGATAGATATTTCAGATGCACTGGGTGGTCTTGAAGCAAAAAGTCAGACTTTAACTGAGGAAATTTTCAAGAACCTAAGTGATTGGCAAATATCGCAGTTATCCAGACACCCTGGACGGCCTTATACTTTAGATTATATTGATTTAATCTTTACCGATTTCCATGAACTACATGGAGACCGTACTTATGCCGATGACCAAGCGATTATTTGTGGGCTAGCTAAATTAAGCGGTGAAGCCGTCGTAGTGATTGGTCATCAAAAAGGTCGTGATACCAAAGAAAAAATTGCACGTAATTTTGGTATGCCTAGACCCGAAGGTTATCGTAAAGCCTTGCGTGTGATGAAGCTTGCCGAACGTTTTAACTTGCCGATTATTTGTTTGATCGACACACCAGGGGCTTACCCAGGTATTGGTGCTGAAGAGCGTGGTCAAAGTGAAGCGATTGCGCGTAATTTATTTGAAATGGCACAATTAAAAACCCCTATTATCTGCACAGTGATCGGTGAAGGTGGTTCAGGCGGTGCATTAGCAATTGGTGTGGGTGATCGTTTATTAATGATGGAATTTAGTACTTATTCAGTGATTTCACCCGAAGGCTGTGCCTCTATTTTATGGAAAAGTGCTGATAAAGCAAAACTAGCCGCAGAAGCGATGGGGATTACTTCAGATCGAGTCAGAGAGCAGGGCTTTTTAGATGAAGTGGTTAGAGAGCCAACAGGTGGCGCGCATAGAGATTTTGTCGCAACGGCAGAAAATTTAAAAGAAGCTTTATTCCGTCATGTGAAAGATTTAAGACATGAAGATATGGATGAAGTCTTAGAAAAACGTTACCAGCGTATTATGGCATTTGGTGCGTTTAGTGAAGAGGTGAAGTAGTTAGTTTTATTTAAGTTTTAGGGCATGTAATAAAGTGTTAGGCTTTAAAAATGGGTGCCAATTTAAGTGTAGGGTACGCATCGCGTACCTTTATCTGACTACCCACTTAACACGGGACATAATAGTCACACAGTATAGATTTATCTGCACTGTGCGGCTAAAGCCGCACCTACGAATAATACCGCTCATACCTAGCCCCGTTTTAAATTCGTAGCTTAAAAAAGAAATACTTATGAAAATACATACTCTTTCTTATTCAGATAAAAAAACAGGCTGGAAATTAGAACCTATTTCATTTGGAGAGTTAACGCTATTAGTTGGAGCTTCGGGGGTTGGAAAAACTCGGATACTTCAATGCATATTAGATTTACAGTCTATCTCTAAAGGGAATACTCTAGATAGTATTCAATGGTCAATTTGTTTTTCTACAAAAACGGGTCATAAATACCAGTGGGAAGGTGAATTTAGTAGGGCTATACACCCTTCTGTGCATATAAATATTGGTGAGCAATATGAGGCAATAATAGTAAGAGAAAAGTTGCGTATTAATAATGAAATTATAATTGATAGAAGCGTTGATAATATTATTTTTAGAGGTGTTAAAACAGTTAAGCTTTCACCTACTGAAAGTGCTATAGCCTTACTTAAAGAAGAATATGAGATAAAAGAGATACATACTGAGTTTGATCGCATTATTTTTGATAATAATGCAGGGAGTGTCAAGGTCGTTGTTGATCGGTTTTCACGAGAAGAAGAGTTTGATTTGAAACTAGCCCAATATACTTCTTTACAAAGTATTAGAGAGTCTAGTGAGGCAATGAGAACGAAGTTATATTTTACCTATATTAACCAACGAAAAGAATTTGATAATATTGCTGAATTATTTATTGATGTGTTTCCGTATGTAGAGGAAATCAAAGTGGAAGCTTTAGATCCTTATGAAAATGATGTGCCTGCCTACTTAATGGATACACCTTTTATACAAATCAAAGAAAAAGGTGTCGATCACTGGATTGATGAAACATGCCTTTCATCAGGTATGCACAGAACCTTATTACATATTGCTGAACTTTATTTATGTGCTGATTCCAGCTTGATATTAATTGATGAATTTGAAAATAGCTTAGGGGTTAATTGTATTGATGAATTAACCAATAGCATCGTTTCAGCGGGGCGAGATATTCAGTTTATTTTAACCAGTCATCACCCTTATATTATCAATAATATAAGTACAAAATATTGGAAATTAATTGCCAGAAAAGCAGGTTCGGTGATTGCTTATGATGCTGAACAGTTTAATTTTGATAAATCAAAACATAAAGCTTTTACTCAATTAATGAACTTGGATTTATACGCTGAGGGAGCTAATGCGTGAATGTATACTTTCTAGTGGAAGGAAAAACTGAAAGAAAAATTTACCCGCAATGGATTAATTATTTAGCACCAGAACTTCAACGTGTTAAAACCCCAAGTGATGTTAATAAAAATAATTACTTTTTAATTAGTGGCAATGGCTACCCAAGTATTTTAGATTTTTTAGTGGATTCCGTTGAGGATATTAATAATCTAGCTTGCTTTGATTACTTGGTATTAGCGATTGATACTGACGATCAATCCGCTAATGAAAAAGTGGCTGAGATTGAACTGTTTATTAAAGAAAATAATATTCATTTAGGTCAATGCCAACTAAAAATTATTCCGCAAACCGTTTGTATGGAAACGTGGTTTTTGGCAAATAGAAAAATATATACACGTGTTCCCCCTAATGCTGAATGTGCTTTTTATTCCCAGCACTATGATGTTTCTAAACATGATCCAGAGTTGATGAAAAAACCTGAGAATCGTATCGAAACAACTGCGAATTTTCATCATAATTATTTAAAAATGATGTTGAAAATAAAAAATATTAGCTATAGCAAAGCAAACCCTGCGGAAGTAGGGCAGTTGCATTATATTGACGAATTAAAAAAGCGATTAAAATCTGATCCTGAGTCATTAAGAACTATGAATCATTTATTTGGTTTTTTTGAGCATGTACAGCAAAATATTTAATACCTTAATCTATACAAAGTTAAGCAGTGAAACTTACCCTTCAATTTATCACCACCCAACTCGCCCCATATACCGCCAATAATCTAATGATCGGCTACAGCGGCGGTGTAGACTCGCATGTACTACTACACCTACTCGCCGACCTAAACGAATTTAAAGGCAAAATTACCGCTGTTTATATACATCATGGCTTACAAGACTGTGCGGATGACTGGGCGGAACACTGCGCGCAAGTCGCGGCTGATTTATCCGTAAACTTTAAAGTCATCCACGTTAATGCACTAGCCGCTAAAGGGCAAAGCCCAGAAGAAGCGGCGCGGGATGCGCGTTATCAAGCCTTTAAAGAAATACTCACGGATCAAGATGTATTGTTGTTTGCTCAACATCGTAATGATCAATTAGAAACTGTATTACTACAATTATTTAGAGGCACAGGCTTAAAAGGTTTATCAGGTATGCCTGCGGCTATCGCTTTTGCTAAAGGGCAGTTAGTCAGGCCTTTATTAGAGGTTAATCAACAGGCTATTTTAGACTATGCGCAACAGCACCATTTACAGTGGATAGAAGACCCCAGTAATCAAAGTATGCAGTTTGATCGTAATTATTTACGTCATCAAGTGATTCCCTTAATAGAACAACGCTGGCCTAGTGTGGATGCCACGGTTGCCCGTGTCGCTAAGCACAGTGCAGAAGCACAAAGCTTGATTGCTAAAACAGCACAAGCACAAATGTTAGCCCTCTATCAAGCCGAGACGCAAAGCCTTGCGATTCCTGCTTTACTACAGCATGAGTTTTTAAATCAGCAGTGGATTATTCGTGAGTGGTTAGCTTACTTAGCGAAGCGTATGCCTACACAGAAAATCATGCAGGCTATTTTAAATGAGGTTTTATTAGCACAAGCAGATGCCAACCCAGTGGTGCAGCATGATGGCGATCGTATTCAACGCTATCGTGATGCTTTATATCTAGTGCCACAGCAAGTTAAGTTTGATTTACAACAAGTGATTATTTGGCAGGATAAAAATAGCCCCTTGAGTTTACCCAATAATCAACAATTAATTGCCGTAGAGGCGCAACAAGGCATTGCAAAGCATTTTTGGCAACAGGGCAGGGTTGAGGTGAGATACCGTCAAGGTGGGGAGAAAATCGCCCTATTTAATCGCACAGGACGGCATAGCTTAAAAAAACTTTACCAAGAAGCGGGAATAGCGCCGTGGTTACGTGATGCGATGCCTTTACTTTATATAGACGATCAACTTGCTGCGATTGCGGGATATTGGGTAAGTGCTGATTTTTACGCTCAGGACGAGGTGTGTATTAGCTTTGAGCTAATGACGCGTCAATAGATTCCAGTAATATACTCATCTCTGTAACGGGTAAGGGACGGCTAAAGAAATAGCCTTGGATAATATCACATTGTTGTGAACTTAAAAACATCAGTTGGTGTTCATTTTCGACCCCTTCAGCAACAATTTTTTGCCCAAGGGAGTGTCCCATTTCAATAATAGCACAGACAATACTTGCATCTTTGGAGTCTGCGGTCATTTCACGTACAAACGATTGGTCAATTTTTAACACATCAATAGGAAACCTCTTTAAATAAGCGAGTGAGGAGTAGCCGGTACCAAAGTCATCTAAGGCAATTTTAATACCCATTTTTTTGAGACGTTTCAGTTGTAACTCAATTCTATCTATATCCCCAATCAGCATAGATTCAGTGATTTCTATTTCTAAGTGCTTAGGGGCTAATTGTGCTTTGTCTAAAGCATACTCTACACTGTGCAAAAAACCATCATCCATAAATTGCAGTGCAGACACATTGACAGAGACTTGTTGTAGCGGCAGACCTTGTTCTAGCCATTCTTTAAGCTGTAAGCAAGCTGTTTCAAGAATCCAAGCACCAATTTCAATAATTAATCCTGATTCTTCGGCAATAGGGATAAATTGGTCGGGAGGGATCATTTTATTCTCCCCTTTTGCATCATAAAACCAGCGAATTAAGACTTCTGCACCTGCTAGGGTTCTTGATCGTGCTGTAAACTGTGGTTGATAAAAAAGGTGCAACTCATCATTTTCTAATGCCTTGCGTAGATTACTTTCTAGGGTGAATTTATCATCCCCTGAATTAATAAAGTCATGTTGAAAATATTGGTAGTTATTTCTGCCTTTTTTCTTGGCTTCATGCATTGCTGTATCGGCATTTTTTAATAAACTCAGGGATGAGATGCCATGTTCAGGGTAAATAGCAATACCAATACTTGCGCCAATAAAAGCTTCAAGCTCTCTGCTGAGTTGATAAACCGTTGAGAGTGATTTTATGGTGTTACCCGCAAGTAATGAGGCGGTAAAATTAATCTGAGTATGAGAGTCTTTCTGTATTAATAAAATAGCAAATTCATCACTGCTGAAGCGAGCGACAATATCGTCTGCTTTAACGATGGCTTTAATTCTTTTTGCTGTTTCTATCAGGACTTCATTGCCTGCTTCATGGCCTAATGAGTCATTAATAGATTTAAATTTATCAAGATCTATAAAAAAGAGTGCTAGATGTAACTCTTGTTCTTGTGCAATGGCGATACTTTGCGTTAAACGATTTAAAAACATCGCTCTATTCGGTAGACCCGTGAGACTATCATAATGAGCGGACTGTATGATACGGTGTTCATTCAGCTTATTTTTAGAGATGTCAATGAGTGTGGCAAAGTATTGAGTAAGCTTTCGATCCGTTGTTTTTATCAAGTTGATTTGTAATCTAGCGATAAATTTTTTACCGTAACTGGATTGGCAGCTAATATCCCCCGACCATAACTGACAATTTTCTTCTTTAAATGTAGCAAGAATAGTGGCATCCATGTGAGCAATATTCGTCCCATTTTTAATAAAAGAGATCTGTTGAGTTTTTATATCTTCAATCGAATAGCCTGTGAGATTAGAAAAGGCATGGTTAATACGTATGACTTTCAAATCACTATCAAGGATAGCAAAGCCTAAGTGACTATAATCAAAAATATTGCTTAGTAATTGTAGATCAAAGAATTCTTGCTTATTTGTTTGTAGGGACTGACCAGAAATAATCAGCCTAAAGGGGGCTTGTTGTTCAAAAACGGGGGTTACTGTGAGTTCAATAGAAATGGTTTCACCACTTGTGCGTTCGGTGATACGTGTTTCTTTGACTGTTTTTTCAAGTTGCCATGCTGACTTATCTAATAAGATATTTTTATTAAATTCAGAGGTATGACTACCAGGCAATAGGGATAATTGTTCATCCGTTTTCTCCTTATAATCGGCTCCTTTAATCTCTAAAAAATCTAAATATTTAGAGCTGGCATGAATCCACTTTCCTTGATGATCTTTAATGCATAAAATATTAGGGATACATTTGATTAACAAGGCATCAGTATATAAGTAAGGTGATGTGCTGGTTTTTTGGTAAATATAATATAAGAGAAAGCCGATAAGGAATAGGCTATTGATGAGTAGAATAAAATATTCTGCTGAAAAAGGTAGAGATTTTTTTATAAATGTGGGGAAATATAATTGAAATATAGCGTAGCTTAAATGACTTATCGCCAGTAGAGAAATTAGAATTAAAAAAAATTTTCGGCTTAGCATAAAGAAGGTGCTTTGAATGACTGTCACTTAGGCTTAATGATACCTGAAATTACATTACGTCATGCATTTTTTCTAATTTTTTTTGAGTATACGGTGTATAAATGACTATACACCGTATATTTACTTTGAAATTAAAAAAGTTTAAAAAAATCTATGCATTATTAATAATTGATTTTTTAGTTTAATCTCGTGTTGAGTAATGATTCAAATTCCTGACTTTTAACAAAAGACCGTATGAGCTCTTCACGCGGTAAGTTTTCTTCTGTTAATTGATATAGCCAGAAGTTTTGTCCGCCGATATCAGGGGCCCTCTGTAATAAGGATTGATAGCTTATGTTGAGGAAAGTAAGCGCCGTGTAATTTTGCTGTGTAAATTCTGGGCTATTAAAAAGCATGGTGACAAAATTAGTGACATAAGTATGGCTGTTTTCATAGCTCAGCAAGCCTGAAATATGAGAATTAAGCCCAGCTAGGTCAGGCTCCCTCAAAAGAATAGAAACATAAAATCTTCGTAACAGGGCGCTGACTTTAAATGTTTGTTGCTCGTTCTCAGTGTAATTTTTTAGCCCCGCATTGTCTGTTAAGGTTTTGAACTCACTGGATTGAACAATGGCATGTACAGCAAGGGGTCTTAAAAAACCATTATCTAGCTGAGATTGCCAATAGGCGAGTTCCTCTGGGTTTGCTTCACGCCATAGTAAACTGCGAAATAACATTTTTATAAAGCCAATATTATCTTCGCTAGAGCTTAGTATTCCTCGGCTATTATAAAACCCTAAAGCAGTTTCCGTTACGGATGTTTTAGGCATAATTTCAAGCCAAAAAGTAAACCCCGATGCATCTGCTTCACGCCCTAAAATAGTGCGGTAGAAATTATTAATAAACTGCTGCTGTAACTTTTTTTGGATATATTCAATGCTGCTTTGTAGATTGTAATGGGTGACTAATGCATTATATTCTGGTGAACGAATAAGCTCTTGAATTAAGTTATTTCGGGTCAATAAACCTGATGTTAATTGATGAGTCTTGAGGTTTTTTTCGGCAGCATCCGTCGTTGTATCTGATATGGATTGGTACACTATTTCAACAAACCTAGCATTATCATATTGTTTAGCGGTAAATTCATCGCTAGAAAATAGTTCGACCGTTATATCTGAAGAGCTGAAAGGAGTATTGATAATATGAGTTGCCCATATTTTTAATTCCTCTAGCCTAGGCTGCCGCCCTAATATATTGCTATAAGTGTGTTGAATAAAATAACTGATTCGGAATTTATTCAGCTCATCAGGCGTATAGGCTGATAGCTTCATAGCTTCAGCGATGTCTTTGAATTCTTCAGACTGAATCAAACTCTGTATAAGAAAAGGTCTTAATAAGTTTAGTTCTAGTCGAGATATCCAGTATCCTATTTCATCTGAGTTTGGAGTACGGTTTAGCAGGGAGGCATATAAAATAGTAATAAATTCAGCGTTATTTGTAGCTGTATTGATAAGATTTTTAGTATCAAGAAATTTAGTTAAAATTTGTGTAACAGATGAATGACTTAGCTGATCCACCCATCGAGATAAGCTGGCTGCATCGACAGTTTCATTTCTAATATTTAAGTAGAAACGCTGAATTAATTCTTCTTGTAATTGTGTGGCAGTATGCTCATTGTTGAATTGAATATTATCTATCCAAACAGTATCAGCACCATGACTTACTGTTTCATTTTTCGTATATTCAAATCTTAAGCGATGTTCACCGGCCGCAAGTGAGTAGCTGTAGTGCTCCCAATCAATAAGGCCTGAGTGCTGGTCTTGTAAAATATCATCGATATAAAATCTAAAAAAATCATGCTCTGCTTCGCTGTCAATTTTCATGGAAAAGCTGAATTGACCTTGATGCTTAAGGTTAATAAAAAGGTTGGTTGCGCTTGTTTGACTATGTTCGATGGGTTCCGCTTTGAGTGATTGCTCTGCATTGGCATCTGATTCTAAAACCCAACTATGATTTAGCCAGTTTTCTGCCCATTTTTCTGATTCAAAATTATTAATATAGCTATCGGTGGCGTGGATTAATTCAAAGTCATAGCTATTGAATTGGAGTTGGTCTATCCAAACTGTATCAGCACCGACACTATTATTTTCATCTTTTGTATATTCAAATCTGAGTCTGTGTTCACCTTTCGTCAGGGTGTAATAGTATTTATTCCAAGGTTTATCGCCAGAGTGTTCAGCTTGTAATGTGCCATCAATATAAAATTTAAAAAAGTCATGCCCTTGCTCACTTTGCATCTTCATATCAAAACTAAATTCACCGTCAGTTTGGTTATGGACATGGACTTCTGCTAGAGAGGTTTTATTGTCGAGTGTGGGGGTGCTGGCAAGTGAATAGCTTCCCTTAGAAGCGGTATCACTCTCTCTTTCCCAACCAAAATTACGCCAAGAGCTTGCCCAAAGAGAAGATTCAAAAGAAGCTGTGTATTGATGAACTAATTCTATAGGGTTGACAGTACCTGTGCTAAAGAGCACTTGATCAATACAAACCGTATCAGCCCCAACGGCTGTGGTTGAGTTTTTAGTATATTCAAACCTCAGTTTATGTTCACCTTGTGATAAGGGGTAATAGTTGTTAGTCCATTCTATAAGCCCAGAATATTCGCCTTGTAATTCGTTATCGATATAAAACCTGAAAAAGTCATGGTCTTTTTCGCTGTCTATTTTCATCGCAAAACTAAGTTCTCCGCTACGCATTGCATTAATAGATGACTCAGTACTGACCGTACCATTATTATTGGCTGGATTGCTACAAAGCGCAGCCTTACCATGGAAGCTTTCAGTATGGTCTAAATTCCAACCATAGCTAAACCACTGATCCGGCCAAGAGCTGGCTTCAAAAGAGTGGCTATAGTTTTTTATCGTGCCAGGCTGGGCTAGAAAAGAATGAACAAAAATATCATTGGAATTATTCAGGTCATTTTCTATCAGGTTACTGGCGCTTGAGGTAAAGGCTATGTATTGCCCTGTGGCGGAAATAGTAGGCCAGTCATTTTTATCATCTGCTTGCTCACTTGAAGAGTTAATACTAATGAGTGTTTGTTGCTTATTTTGCGTATCGTAAGCAAAAATATCTTTATCGATATTATGGTCATCGCTGGTTAGGTTGCTCGCAGAAGAGAAAAATGTAACATAACGTCCATTAGCAGAAATAGAGGCTCCAAAGCTATCATTATTAGCTTGCTGGAAAGCGTCATTGAGACTGACTCTTTGTTGAGTTGCCAGCTTTCGATTATAAACAAAAACATCACTAGCATCGTTAGTGTCATTATCGACTAAATTACTCGCTGTAGAATTAAAAGCAATGTAGCGCCCATCTGCAGAAATAGAGGGGAGAATGCTGTGGTTATCTGCCTGCTCTCCAGCTGCATTGATACTAACTAGGGATTGCTGCCCTGTTGCTTGGTCATAAACAAAAATATCATCGCTTGCATTATGATCGTTGCTGACTAAGTCAAATGCACTTGAGGAAAATGTAATATATCGCCCATCGGCGGATATAGAAGGAAAATGACTACTGTCTGACGCTTGGTTTCCACTGGAGTCAACACTGATACGAGTAGTGGCGGCAGTAAGGCGGTCATAAACAAATATATCGTTAGCAGCGTTATTGTCATCAGCCACTAGATTAGTATTTGATGATTCATAGCTAATATAATGCCCATCAGCTGAAATAGTAGGGTTAATACTGCCACTTTCAAACTTACCTTGAGCAGATGAATTTTCTTTGCTTACCCGACTGGTAATACGGGTGATTCGATCATAAACAAAAATATCGTCTGAATAAGCCTGGTCATCTGAGCTTAAATTACTTGCCTTAGACACATAAGTCACATAACGCCCATCCGCTGAGATAGCAGGGGAATGGCTTATATCATTTGCCTGAGTGCCTGATGAATTACGGCTAATCAGTTGAGTGGTATTTTCAAGCGTGTCACGGATAAAAATATCTTTAAGGTGGTTATGATCATTATTAACGATATCGGTCGCACTTGACTCAAAGGCGATAAAGCGCCCATCAGCTGAGATAGATGCATTGAGTGAGCTCCAGTCCCCCGTTGTTGCACTGGTCGAGCTGCTAATCAGGGTCGTAGTCGCTGCGTTTGCAGGGCTGAGTGCCGAGGAGAGTGCTATTTTTCCTGCTGCCGTTATATATAATAAGCTTCGAGTATTCATAATAATGCCTTTTTTATGTGATATCCTTATAAAACCTAGCAAATACAAGGTTTTTTTCTCTATGTAAGTTCACAAAAACAATTTTGTTCATAATTTATCATAATTTTCTATTATAAAATGTTAAGTGTATTACAGCTCTATTTTTTTTATTTTTTTTTTCTAAGAGTATAAAAAAATTAATAGCTTAAGAACGGTATATGATAAATTAAATTAGCTATGTAAGGCTGAGCTAGTAAGTTGTAACGGTTATGAGGTATTTTTACCTACTTGTATTGTAATTTTATTTGTGCCTCTAGTGGCTAAAGCTTTCGTATTGACTGCTACCATGTGAGATAGTTGCGATTTTTTATGGATATATATCACTCAAGTCAGTAAATGCTATAGCCCCATAGAGAAATTACTGTATTATGAGTGTTATTCAAAAATATCAATAAAAGTGTTGTGTGTAATGGAACCTAGAAAAAGACCGCTTTCACCTCATTTACAAGTCTATCGCTTACCACTTACAGCAATCGTCTCAGTGACGCACCGTATGACAGGGGTATTATTGACCGCAGGTTTAGTGCTTTTTGTGGTCAGCTTAGCAATGATTCAAGAGGGCTCTAGTAGCTATGCCGCTATGCAGGATTTTATTCAGCAAGGCTGGGTAAAATTCGCTATTTGGTTAATGATCTATGCTTTATTTTTTCATCTCTGTCATGGAATCCGTCATTTAATTTGGGATACAGGCGAAGGCTATAATAAAGTATTAATGAATTACTATATTATTTTGGAAATGTTTGCCGCTATTATGGTGACCTTGGTTAGTTTCTTATTTGTCAGTATGGGAGTTTAATAATGGATTACCGAACACCTTTAGCAAAGGCACAAGGCTTAGGTTCTGCAAAAAGTGGTACGCAACACTGGTGGATGCAACGCGTCACAGCGGTTGCCTTAATCTTCTTATCTTTTTGGCTTATTCTCTTTATCCAGCAACTATTCCATGCCTCTTATCCTGAGATAAAAAAATGGCTAGTGGAACCGCTTAATTTCACTTTATTGATTACTTGGGTGTTTGTCGGTTTTTATCATGCCGCTTTAGGTTTACAAGTGATTATTGAAGATTACTTAAGCCCAGAATGGTTAAAAATCGTGCTGATTTGGGGCATAAAATTAGCATTTTTAGGGACGGCTATTATGGGCTTGGTCTACACGATTCGTATCGCTATTTCAGTGGGATAAACAGTGAGCATAAAAGATAAGTACAAAATTATTGAGCATGAATACGATGTTTTAGTCGTAGGCGCGGGTGGTGCAGGTTTACGCGCGACTTTTGGAATGGCTGAAAAAGGCTTGAAAACGGCTTGTATTAGCAAAGTTTTTCCGACACGTAGCCATACGGTAGCCGCACAAGGCGGTATTAGTGCCGCACTAGGTAATAGCGGTGAAGATGATTGGCGTTGGCATATGTACGATACCGTTAAAGGTTCTGACTGGCTAGGCGATCAAGATGCTATCGAATATATGTGTAGAGAAGCAATCCCCGCCGTTTTAGAACTAGAGAGTTATGGTGTGCCTTTTTCACGTAATGAAGATGGGAAGATTTATCAACGTGCTTTTGGGGGAATGACCACGCACTTTGGCGAGGGCACTGCTAAAAGAACCTGTGCTGCTGCCGATGTCACAGGTCATGCGATCTTACATACCTTATACCAACAATCCTTAAAGCATGATGCGGAATTCTTTATTGAATATATCGTGATTGATTTAATTATGGAGGAGGGCGCATGTCGCGGTGTTTTAGCATGGTGTTTAGATGATGGCTCCTTACATGTTTTCAAAGCGCATACCACGATATTGGCAACAGGTGGTTACGGGCGTTGTTTCTTCTCCTGTACTTCAGCGCATACAGTCACAGGTGATGGAAGCGCAATGGCATTGCGCGCAGGGATTGCTTTACAAGATATGGAGTTTATTCAATTTCATCCCACAGGTATTTATGGCGCAGGCTGTTTAATTTCCGAGGGAGTACGCGGTGAGGGCGGTTATTTAACTAATGCTAAAGGCGAACGGTTTATGGAGCAATACGCGCCTCATGCGAAAGATTTAGCCTCTAGGGATGTCGTCAGCCGAGCCATTACTATGGAAATTAATGCGGGACGTGGTTTAGGTGAAAACAATGACCATGTGTATTTACAAGTCTCACACCTTGATCCCGCCATCGTACATGAACGATTACCGGGTATTTCTGAATTAGCCCGTGTCTTTGCAGGCGTGGATGTCACGAAAGAACCTATTCCTGTGATTCCTACCGTCCATTATAATATGGGCGGTATTCCGACGAATTATAAAGCGGAAGTGGTGACTTTAAAAGACGGCAACCCTGATATGGTGATTGAGGGTTTAATGGCTATTGGGGAAGCAGCGTGTGTGTCAGTACATGGTGCAAACCGTTTAGGCTCTAATTCTTTATTAGATCTAGTGGTGTTTGGTCGAGCGGCGGCAATTCGCTGTGCTGAATTAATTAAACCAGGCACAGCACATCAACCTTTAGCAGAGGGCGCGTATGACAAAGCACTGGCTCGTTTTGATGGCTTGCGTTTTGCTGATGGCAACCTAACAACGGCAGAAATACGCTTAGATATGCAAAAGACCATGCAGAAACATGCGGCGGTGTTTAGAACTCATGACACCTTAGTCGAGGGTGAGCAAAAAATCAGCGCGATAAGAGCCTCCTTTGCCAATATTAAAACCACAGATCGTTCCTTAATTTGGAATACCGATTTAGTGGAAACCTTAGAACTAGATAATTTGCTGGATTTATCAATGGTCACCATTGCCGCAGCAAGTAATCGTACAGAAAGCCGAGGCGGACATGCACGTGAAGATTTTCCAGATCGTGATGATGAAAATTGGCTGAAGCATTCCTTATTATGGCTGAATGACGATAAAGTCACAATTGATTATCGCCCTGTACACATGTACACCTTGACCGATGATGTTGAAATGATTCCACCAAAAAAGAGGGTTTACTAATGGTTGAGTTTAGCTTACCTAAGAATTCTGTTGTCAAAAAAGGTCAGCACTTTCCCGCTGCTACTGATGCCACACGGCTCAAACGAGTGGAAGTTTATCGCTGGAGTCCTGATGACGACGATAATCCACGCATAGATAGCTATGAACTAGATTTAGACCAATGCGGTGAAATGGTCTTAGATTTAATTCTTAAAATTAAAGATGAAATAGACAGTAGCTTAGCGTTTCGTCGTTCTTGTCGAGAAGGGGTTTGTGGCTCTTGCGCGATGAATGTCAATGGTAAAAATACCTTAGTTTGTATTAAAGCAATTAGTGAATATAAAGGTACGATTAAAATCTTTCCACTGCCGCACATGGAAGTAGTTAAAGACTTAGTCGCGGATATGACCCATTTTTATGCGCAATATGCCTCGATTAAACCGTGGCTAGAGACCAAAACAGCGACACCCGCTGACCATGAGCGGCTGCAAAGCATAGACGAACGTCGGCAGTTAGATGGTTTATATGAATGTGTTTTATGTGCCTGTTGTTCTACTAGTTGCCCTAGTTATTGGTGGAATAGTGAGCGTTATTTAGGGCCTGCGGTCTTATTACAAGCGTATCGCTGGTTAAATGATAGCCGTGATGAAAGCACAGGCGAACGTTTAGATGAATTAGAAGATCCGTTTAAACTGTTTCGTTGCCATACCATTATGAACTGTACCGATACTTGCCCTAAAGGTTTAAACCCCGCGCAAGCGATAGGGGAAATTAAGAAAATGTTATTAATCAGGCAAGAAGGCTAAGTTTGACGTGGTTAATTTAAATAAACTACGCTGGCAATGTCGGCGTGGGGTTAAAGAGCTAGATGCCGTCTTGCTGGATTTTTTAGATCAGCAATATCTGGCAGCCAACACGCAAGAGCAACAATTATTTATCCAGCTATTAGCCTTAGAAGATGATTGTTTATTAGCTTATTTTTATGCCAATCATTTGCCTAGCACTGTCAGCTATTCCCCCGATAAAGACCTAGAGAAATTTATTGAAAAAATCCGCACCGCCTTTGTGGCTAGCAGTTAAACAGTCTAAATACTTGCTGCTATTTATCCTCAGTGTGCATGTTTTAACACTGCCTAGTATTGTATTTTTGACCATTGCCTTGCCATTCAAACTAGGCTTATTATTGCTGGTAGCCAGTAGTTTATATTTTCACCTACAGCGTTATCGGCTGGGCTATTATGAGTTTACTTTAAAGTACACGACCGAATTTGCATGGCAATTATGTGCCGAGGAAATCACCTCTATACAGATATTAAACTCCACAGTACTAACCCGTTTTGTGATTGTCTTGCATTTGCAGATAGAGAATAAAAAGCGTTATTTGTTAGTGTGTTGTGATGCGGTTTCTGCTGAGGAGTATCGACAGCTTATTGTTGCCTTAAAGATTAGTACGTAGGGTGGAATAGCGCAGAATTTCCACCAATAAGGGCTACCACAAAACACGGGACATAACCGTCATGTAGGTGCAGATTTATCTGCACTGTGCGGCTAGCCACCGCTACGAATAATTATATAGGATGGTTTTATGACAAATACGCAACAAAGCATCTTACAGCGAATTCAAATTATGTTTAACGCTGCTCCTAATGTGCTAGCTCTATGTTGAAACAATGTAGGAATGTGCCCGCGTTATTGTCATTACGTTAAGCTACTTCATATAGGATGTGCTGTGACGATAGGAAGCGCATCAAAGGCAAGAAAGATGCGCTTCGTGCCTCAGCACATCCTATTTTTGTACGCTGATGCGGAATAATTCCCTTATTTCCGTGTAGGGTATCGCACTGCGTACCTTTAGCCTGCGGTGCATACCTTACATGTTGTTTGTCCCGTGTTAATAATTAGTAAATGCGATAGGCCGTGCACCCTTTATATTTACGCCTACTTTCTAAGTATTTGGCGAGATTGCAAGTAATACTTTCACAGCTTCCTACGCTATTCCACCCTACACAAATCAAGCCCGCCACAAGCGCTTACAATCATCCACCAACAAATACAAAGACGGTATTAAAACCAAAGTAATCAAAGTGGCAAACAAAATTCCAAAGCCAATGGAAACCGCCATCGGGATTAATATTCGTGCCTGACGTGAGGTTTCTAAGATCATCGGTGCTAAGCCTAAAAAGGTGGTTAGCGTGGTTAAGATAATCGGTCTAAAGCGCTGAACCGCTGCTGCTTTAATTACGTCTTTAGGGCTTAAGTCGGTCGATTTTTCTAAATTTACCGCTTGGCTAATTAAGACTAAGGAATCATTGACCACAATCCCTGACAGCGCGACGATGCCTAGCATACTTAAAATACTCAGGTTAAAGCCCATAATTAAATGCCCGAAAATTGCACCAATAATCCCGAAAGGAATACTGACAATCACAATCAACGGTAATAAATAACTATTAAAGGGAATCGCTAGCATGGCGTAAATTACTAAAACCGCAAAGATAAAACTCAGCTTTAAACTACCGACGCTATCCGCCATATCCGCTTGTTGTCCTTGGAAACTGAATTTCAGATCAGGGTATTGCTGAACTAATTCAGGCAGCGTAGTTTCTTTAATGGCATTGATAATTTCTACCGATTGACTTCTAGGCGTGACATTCGCGGTAATTTGTACATTACGCCTGCCATTGCGTCGCTTTATTTCGGTAAAGGCACGTCCGCGTTTTGCCTGTACTACTTCTTGTAAAGGAATGGTCACACCTTGATCCGTATGGATTAAGAAATCATACATATTCTGCATAGACACACGTTCATTTTCAGGTAAACGCACGATGACTTTGATTTCATTACGCCCGCGTTGCTGGCGTAAGACTTCCGCGCCATAAAAGGCATTACGCACTTGGCTTGCCACGGCTGCTGCGGTTAAGCCTAGGCTTTTTCCTTCAGGCAATAAAGTAAAATCTAATTGCTGTTTGCCTAAACTCATACTATTTGCAATATCTTTTGCCATCGGGTAAGTGCGCAATGCTTCGGCAAGTTTGAGGCTAGCCTGTTCTAAAACGCTTATATCTTTATGCGTGAGTTCGATGGTAATCGCCGATCCAGCACCAGGGCCGCCTGAATCGGACTCAAAAATGAGACTTTCTACCCCGGCAATTTCACCTGATTTTTTGCGCCATATTTCAGTGAATTCTGCTGTGCCCATAATTTTATCGCGTATTTCGGGCGGGGCTAAATAACTACGGATAATCGCTTTATGACTGCCGCTTTTGCCTGTTTCTGAAAATATCCCACGAATCAATTGTTCTGCTCCTGCGTGACCTGCCGTACTAGCACGTGCAGAACGGATTAAATGATCGACAATTTTCTGGGTTTTCTCTACAGGTGTACCAAAGGGCAGGGTGAGTGTTGCTTGAGAAAAATCAGATTCTGCTTTAGGAAACATGGACATGCCCATGCGCCCGCTCATCGCAAAAGAGAGCGTAGCAATTAATAAGGCAAATGCCGTGATTATTGTTAGATAGCGGTGCTCTAAGGTGAAATCCAGAAAGCCGCCATATCGAGTTTTGACCCAGTTACGGAAAGCATGACTAAAATTTTGTTGTTTGGTATAAAAATATAAAGACACACCTGACCGTTGTTTATGATTGATATGCGCTAAATGACTAGGCAAGATAAACAGGCTTTCTATTAGCGATAAAACAAACACGGTAATCACTACACAGGGAATCACCACGAAAATTTTACCCATCACACCCGGCATAAAAAACAGCGGCATAAAGGTCGCAATATTAGTCAAAATACTAAAGGTGACAGGGATAGCCATTTCTCGCGTCCCTTTAATCGCCGCTTGCATAGGCGGATAGCCCTCTTGGCGATAATGATACACATTTTCACCAATAATAATTGCATCATCGACCACAATCCCCAGCGCGATAATAAAGGCAAACAGGGAAATCATATTCAGTGACACACCTAAAGCAGGTAGCAATAAAAAAGAACCCAAAAAAGCAATCGGAATCCCTGTCATCACCCAAAAGGCAAGGCGTAGCTCTAAAAATAAGGCAAGCGTGATAAACACCAGTAATAAACCCAAGGCACTATTACGCAATAATAAATCAATCCGTTCGGTATAGGATTTGGAAGCATCATAGCGAATTTCTGTATAAATACCATTAGGTAATGAAGCTCGATTGATTTCCATTTGTTGCTTAACGGTATTCACAATATCAATCGGGGTTTGATTACCGACCCGATAAATTTGCAGCATAATCGCAGGTTGCCCGTTGTATTTAGCCGAGTAATCGGTTTCTTCGTAGCCATCTTTAATCGTCGCTATCTCGCCTAATAAGATGCTCGCACCTGAGGCGGTGGTAATCACAGGCATTTTGGCAAATTCTTGCCCTGTGTCTTTACGCTCTTGCATACGAATTAAAATCTCACCTGCCTCAGTTTTAATGCTCCCACCAGGGAGGTCAAAACTATCACTACGCAGGCGTTGGGCAATTTGTGTAATCGAGGTGTTATAGCGTAAAAGAATTTCCTGTGATATTTCGATGCTAATTTCTAAAGGGCGTATGCCTTCTAGTTCAATCTGAGTAATATTTTTGGCTTGTAATAATTGCTCGCGGAAATCTTCAGCTAATTGATGTAAAACCCGCTCTTCCGCCGCCCCATATAAGACTAAAGACACCGTTTTACGCTTGCTTACGATCACTTGAACACTGGGTTTTTCCGCCTCTTCAGGAAAGGTAGTGATACGATCCACTTCTTTTTGTACATCTTGTGCCAGTAAATTAAGATCCGTATCGCTCAGCGCGTCAATAATCACACTGCCTATACCTTCTTTAGCTGAGGAACTAATTTCATCAATGCCTTCCACGCCAGAAATCGCATCTTCTATCACCAAGATAATGCTTTGTTCAATTTCCTCTGGATCAGCCCCTGTATAGACCACATTAATACTGACACTGTCAGTAGTAAAGTCAGGAAAGACTTCTTGCTTCATGGTGTTAATAAATAAAAAACCACCCAGAACAAAGGCAAACATCAGTAAGTTTGCTGTCACGGCATGTGTAGCCATCCAGGCGATAGGGCCATGTTTATTCATATCTTTGTTAGTCATGCGCTGGCTCTACTATTGCTTGTACACGTAACTGCATCCCCTGCACAGGCGTATTTAAATTGCTACTGATAATACGCGCATTTTCTGGCAGTTGATCCGCTGCGATATAAACAATTCCCTGACCAATATATTGTGGCTGAACGGGGTTAATGTCTAAGTGATTCTGTGTATCTAATAGCCAAATGTTATGCCCGTCATGTAATAGAGACTCTGGAATCGCAATGACATTTTTTAAGGTGCTGCCTGTAATTTTCAAACCGACAAAAGAATCCAATATTAATGGAGGCAATAGTTTATTTTTTTTCAATCGACTCAATGGATCGGGTACTTCAATAATCAATTGAGCCATACGCCCCGACGCTTCTAATTCTGCTTTTAAACGTTTAACCGTGCCTAAGCGATAAACCTCTTTGCCCCAAGCCGCGGTATAAAAGACCTTAACCTCTGAGCCTGTATCGCCATTAATATTAGGGATATTGATTTTATTGAGTTTATCAACGGAAAGGTTGGCAATAATCCAGAAATTATCCAGCCCTGCTAATTTAATCAGCGGGGTTCCTGTAGAAAAGGTCGAAACCCAAGAACCTACGTGCGCATTCGTTTCCAGTACAATCGCATTAAACGGGCTGGTGGTTTTGGTGCGGGATAAATCTAGTTTCGCCTGTTTTAGAGCCGCTTCAGCCGCTGCAATGGCTGTTTTTGCTAAAGCTAAATGCGGTTTACGCAAGACTAATTCTTGGCTTTGCTCATCTAAATAAGTATTCAATAACTTAAATTCACGCTGCGCAATCGCCTGCTGTCCTAATTCAATTTTTAAATCAAATTGGGCTTTAGCCAGTGCATTTTCACGTTGTTTAATCAGTAACTCATAATCAGTCGGGTCTAACTGAACGATTTGTTCACCTTTTTTAAGAAAGTCACCTGGAATAAAGTGCGGGCTAACAGAAATGATCATGCCATTAATACGCGAGGTCAGATTAACCTTTCTCGCAGGCGTGACTGTTCCCATTGCCGTAATACTCAGTGTATGATCCGCCGCCTGTAATTGCAGCGTTTCCACCAAAGGAATAATACGTTCTGGCGCGGAAGCTTGTGCTTTAGGTTTATTTTTCAGCCAATAAAAAGATAAGCCTAAGGCAAGGCTAAGAATTAATAGGGGGAGTATCCAACGTAAAAGGCGTTTAGCCATAATGTGTTCCTAAGAAAAGAGCAGCTTATCGGTTTAGCGAGTCTTTGAGGGGAGTTTATTAAAGAGGGGTATTATATATAATATGGAATGAAAAAACGTAAATTTTGTGCTGGATTATGTTTGTTTTTTTATTGTGGAGAATTTTAAGCGGTTCAAGATGATATTACCACGTAGCACGTAGAGAGGACTTTAGAGCGTCTATTTAGTATCTGGAATTAAGTCATCTATTATCTACTTTATGATGGCTTTTTTTTGGGAAAAAAGTTTGGAAAAAGCTTGAGTGGCAAGGCAAGCTATTAGCCCTTATCTGGCTCGGTTAACAGATAAAATAAAAACATTGCCAGCCGCTGGCGCGCTTTTACATCAGGCCTCGGTAGAAAAATGCAAGGTGACTCGGGTATAGCAGCTAGACAATTTCAACAGTATCATAAGGATGTGACGGCGGTATTTCAGTGAAATTGGGTGCTTATTTTATTTTTTGCAAACGTTATTTTTTACTTTTAGATAGCCCTGGGAGAGTTAAAGAGCTTAATAATGTGATGCGAGACGGGACACCCGACCCGTTTCAAATGTTTAGTGGCTAAATAACAGCCAATGGTTGATTGCATGTAAAAGATAAACGTAACGGGTGGGATGAATACCCCACCTAGCCTGAAATTCTGTAGCATAACAGCTTACGCCCCAGAGACCTTATAATCATAAAAAGGAATCCACCAAACTTATAAGTGACTTATCTGTAAACTATTTTCTTAAGGCATAGATTCGATTTTATTTTGTCTTTTTGCTAGAATGAAGCCATAATTGATTAAGCAATGCGCGTAATAAGCAATAAAGAGCGCTTATTATTTCATTTAAAACACTCAGTCATACGTATATAAGTCAATAGTATCTTCAGTTTTAAACTGAGCTATTAATCTCAAAAATTGAAAAAAAATCTTTTAATAACTTAAGAGATAGTCAAAAAGTTGACTTTATTGATTTTTTGCATTATAG
>WTCM01000208.1 GCA_013138595.1 Methyloprofundus sp.
GGGTTAAAAAGGCGGCTAAATGGCGCGTGATGCCTGCATCTTGGGCATAGGGTAAACCTGTGGCTCTTAGCCCAGAACGTGGACGGCTGACAGGTTGGTCGCTGCTGTCTACTTCGGGTAAGAAACCTTGTAGTAGGACGGTATTCACTTCATCACGGGTTAATTCAGTACGTAATGTGCCGCCAATCAATGAAGAACCACGATTCGCTACAACAATAGGAATATTATCAGCTTCGGCATCATCGCCTAGGATTTTCTCTTTCCCTGTACGACATGCATGGGTTAAGGCTTGGATCTGCCAAGGCTCTAATTTTTTCGCGCCGTCTTTTTCTAATTTAGCTTTTAGCGTATAAGCTAAGGCTAAATCCATATTATCTCCACCGAGTAGGATATGGTCGCCCACGGCAATACGGGTTAGCCCTAAATTACCTGCTTCTTGCGTCACGGCAATTAAGGATAAATCGGTCGTTCCTCCACCGACATCAATCACTAAGATAATATCGCCCACATCGGCATGGTTACGCCAATCGCCATCACTTTTTTCAATCCAACTATATAAAGCGGCTTGTGGCTCTTCTAGCAAAATAACGTTATCTAAACCTAAGCTATGCGCGGCTTCGGCAGTTAATTCTCGTGCAGCTGGATCAAATGAAGCAGGCACGGTTAAGGTGATTTCTTGTTCGTCAATCGGGTCGTGTGGGTATTGCTTATTTCACGCGGCACATAAATGTTCTAAATACGCTTTGCTTGCGGTAAACGGTGAAACACGCTCAACTTCTTCGGGTGATTCAGCAGGTAAAATCGCTGCTTTACAATCCACACCTGCATGACATAACCAACTTTTTGCACTAGAGACTAAGCGAATTGGTGTACCTGCTCCTAAGTTACGCGCAATTTCTCCCACTAAAAATTCAGGTTCAGCTGTCCACGGTAAGACTGCCTCACCGTCATTAATTTCAGCTTCATGCGCTTGGTATAAGAAAGAGGGCAGTTGTGGCTTATCTTCAATTACCCCAGGCGCGGTTAATTGAGGGATCTCTAAGACTTGTTGCACAATTTCATCGGCTTCAGGGTCAGAAATATCCACATACGATAAAACACAGTGAGTGGTACCTAAATCAATACCAATCGAGTAACGAGGACCGTCAATCGGTTCTGGCGCAGGGGCAGGCTCTTGTGCCGTATATTCTGCAACAGGCTCTGGTTCGCTGTCATCTTCATCTTCTACAGATTCTACAGCTTCTTCTGTTTCAACAGGGCTAGTCTCTTCTTCTGCATCATCATTGCTGATTTCCGAGTCTATTGCTGACTTTTCGCTAGTGTCTGTTGAGTCTTCAGTATTCTCTGTACTTGCATCAATTTCATTATTGTCATCTTCATCATTTTGATCGGATAACTTGTTCATGCCGCTGAATAAACCTTTCATAGCTCTACCTCCGCCGCAGCGATAATATTGGCATTATGCCCCGATGTAAGTTTAGGTAATTTAATCTCAGTCACTTGCCAACCTTTATGCACTAAAGAGCCTGTGAAAGGCGCTTCACCGACAATATTACCTGTTAAACGTACTTCACTGGCATCAAAACCTTGTTTTAAAGTAATTTTAGTGCCTTCTTCTTCTTTGCGTACGACGGCAAGTTTGAAATGTTCGTTAATCACTTTATTACAGCCTGTATGTACGACACGCACAGCCGCACCAACATCAGAATCGCTATAATCATTAATATCTTCCTTTAGAAAATCAATAAAACGCGCTTCTTTTTGTAATAAGCTTAAGACTTGTAAAGCGGCATCAGGTGTGGCTTCTTTAAGGATGATCGGTTCAGGCGCAGGTTGTTGAATGATTTTTTCAACTTCAACGATTTTCTCGACTTCGACAATCTTTTCAACGATCTTAATTTCAGGCTCGCGTTTAGGGATCTGCATGGAAATTGCTTGCTCTTTATTATCAGCAGCAACAGGCGTAGGATTTTTAGCGCGACGCATAAAGCCCAGTAACATGGCAAAAAGCAGGATAATAATGACTAAGGCTAAGCCAAATACCGTTGCCGCTAGGTAGGCGTGAATGGCATCGAAAGTTGTTGGAAAGGCTTCCAAGTCTATTTTAAATTGGGTGTTATTCATAGGAAATCTGTAGGGTTTGTAAAAAAGTTCGCTGAGGCGAATGTTGTTGTTATTTTTATATGGCTAGAGTGGGGGCGAGTAGGCTGTTTGCAAGTGAAAGCAGGGAATTAAAACACTCTGTAGAGCGGACTTTAGTCCGCCTGTAATAGCATAAACGCGCGGACTAAAGTCCGCTCTACGATAGTCACATATTGTGCTTTTAAAGTTTTGTGTAAGAAAGAGGCTTTATCTCATGCCTAGCCTACACAAAGATAATCAATAGCTTTTAATCGTATAGTTATCAGTTTTTTCTACTTTCACGGGTTTGTATGGTTGACTGGTCGCACCTGCTTTACGTGCCGCTTCTGCAAACATCAGCGATTGTAATATTTTACGCGTCATATCCACGCGTGTTTTTTTCAAGAAACGGTCAGTGATAACCGTAGGAACACCGTCATTAGTAAAGACCTCTCGGATTTTTGTCAGCGCTGATTCACACTGTTTGATCACTGCGTCGGTGGCCACGCGCGAGTCTATTTTTTTATAGCCTTGTTTGCTTGCTTCCTTATAAACACACTGCTTATATTCATATTTAGTGGTTTGAATTTTTTGCATTGTTTCTGTAGAGAGGCTAGAACCATTCCATGTTGCTGTCGTTGCCGGAGCACTCTCTATTGTTTTTGGAGTAGGCGTGCTAACGGTCGTTTCGTTTGTCTGATTAGAACAAGCTTGTAAAAATAAGCCAGACAATAATAAAAATAGGTATTTTTTCATGGTGTTTAATCTGTAAAATGCGTCTTTAAAATAAATCCGAATAGCTGATTTTACGCGAATGCCAGTAAATGAACAATTTATTGATAATTTGGCGTAAGGCAGATCTTAACTTTAAAATATATTGGGCTGACACTTATGACACAAAATAGCTTTTATTGGCATGATTACGAAACCTTTGGTGTCGATCCTCAGCGTGATAGGGCCGTACAATTTGCAGGTATTCGTACTGATTTCGAGTTTAATATTATAGGTGAGCCATTGGTGATTTATTGTCGCCTTAGCGATGATAGTTTGCCGCAACCTGAAGCATGTTGTGTGACGGGAATTACACCTCACACGGCTGCAGAAAAAGGCTTGTGTGAAGCGGAGTTTATTGCGCTTATTCATGCAGAAATGGTGCAAGAAAATACCTGTACTTTAGGTTATAACAATCTGCGCTTCGATGACGAAGTGACGCGTAACTTGTTGTATCGTAATTTTTATGACCCTTATGAGCGCGAGTGGAAAAATGGTAATTCTCGTTGGGATTTGATTGATTTAATTCGGACGATGCATGCCTTGCGCCCTGAGGGAATAAATTGGCCTGTTGATGAAGAGGGGCGAATAAGTTTTAGGCTGGAAAAACTCACCGCAGAAAATGGGATTGAACATGCGGATGCACATGATGCTTTATCAGATGTACATGCAACGATTGCTTTGGCTCAATTAATTCAGCAAGCCCAACCGAAGTTATTTCAGTTCTTCTTGCAAAATCGTGGCAAACAGCAAGTAAAACAAATCATAAAGTTAGGGGCTTATACGCCTATTGTGCACGTCTCGGGCATGTATGGTTTAGAGAAGCAATATTTAGCCTTAGTCGTGCCTATTTGTCAGCACCCAACGAATAGCAATGGCATCATTGTGTATGATTTATCGGTTAATCCTGAGATCATGCTGGGTTTGTCTGCTGAGGAAATACAAGCACGTATTTTTACGCGTAAAGAAGATTTGCCAGAAGGCGTGGCGCGCATTCCTTTAAAAACCATTCATATTAATAAATGTCCGATTGTTGCGCCGGCAAAAGTATTGCGTGCGAGTGATGCGGCACGTTTGCAAATTGATATGGAGCAATGCTTATTAAATGCAGATTTAATTCAGCAGTCTAGTGGTTTAAACGCTAAGTTAAACACGGTGTTTAGCGCAAATCGCTTTGCGTCTACTGCTAATGAAGATCCAGATTTGATGATTTATAGCGGTGGCTTTTTCTCGCCTAGTGATCGGCAAGTGATGAACTCAATACGTGAATTAAGTGCCGACGAACTTGTTGATTTTGACTTGCAGGCAAAGGATGCACGTTTGCAAACTATGCTGTTTCGCTATCGAGCGCGGAATTACCCAGAGACCTTAACAGCTGTAGAGCAAAAGCAATGGCAGCAGTTTTGTCAGCAGCGGCTTAATAAGACGGATGATAATGGTTTTCTCGACTTTAACGGTTTTCAAGAAAAAATTGCTGAGCTAAAATTGCAAGCAGGCGTTGATTTGCAGTTACTCATTAAGCTAGAACAGTATGCGGATAATTTACAAAAAAAAATAAATATTGATATACTCGACGGGGCTGATACATAGGCACGAGGCTTAAGAGGCTGTGAAAGTATTTCCAAGCGGGAGCCTAATGCTTTCACGCTATTCTTTAATCCCTTAAGAATAATGATTTTAATATTTTACTGGTGAACATTAGTGACTGAAGATGTACAACAAGCCCCTCTGATTGCACACGTTATTTATCAGCTAGGGACAGGTGGTTTAGAAAACGGATTAATTAACTTAATTAATCAAATGCCCAAAGAAAAGTATCGGCATATGATTATTTGTTTAAAGGGAAGTACGCAGTTTCGCGAGCGATTGCAGCGTGACGATGTCGTTCTGGTCGATTTGCAAAAAAAGGATGGCCAAGATTGGGCTTCATTTTCTCGACTGACAAAAATACTTAAGCAGTATAAAGTCGATATTGTGCATACACGCAATCTAGCCACGATTGAATATCAGTTGTCTGCTTTAGTCGCTGGGGTTAAATGCCGAGTCCATAGTGAACATGGTTGGGATGTGGTTGACCCAGATGGTGATGTTAAAAAATATCAATTAATACGTCGATTTTTAAGCCCTATTATTCAGGTTTTTATTCCTCTTTCTAAGCATTTACAAAGTTATTTAGTGGATAAAGTCAAAATTCCTGAGCAAAAAATACAGCGTATTTGTAATGGGGTCGATATAAAGAAGTTTTATCCTAGCAAGAAAAGGCAAGTGATTGAAGATTGCTTTCTTGCCAGAGAGGAAAACAATATTTATATCGGTACAGTGGGGCGAATGCATGGCGTAAAAGACCAACTGACTCTGGTACGTGCTTATATCTTTTTATTAGAGGCGCATCCTGAATTA
>WTCM01000220.1 GCA_013138595.1 Methyloprofundus sp.
CTTCTTCCATCGTATGTGCCGTTTTAGAGCGTGCGACTTCAAAGCCTAAACGCCCCATTGCTTGATTGAATAGCTCTCTATCTTCTGCCATATTAATGGCTTCTTTAGTCGCTCCAATCATTTCCACACCGTATTTTGCTAATACGCCATGTTTATCTAAATCTAAAGCACAGTTCAGTGCGGTTTGTCCGCCCATGGTCGGTAAGACTGCATCAGGGCGTTCTTTTGCTATAATTTTTTCAACTGTTTGCCAGTCGATAGGCTCTATGTAGATTGCATCCGCCATATCAGGGTCTGTCATAATCGTCGCAGGATTAGAGTTGACCAGAATAATACGGTAGCCTTCTTCGCGTAGAGCTTTACAGGCTTGCGTGCCTGAATAATCAAATTCACAGGCTTGCCCAATGACAATCGGCCCCGCGCCTAATAATAATATGGATTTTATATCGGTTCTTTTTGGCATATTAGTCTCTTACTCTACAATTATTTAGCGTGGTTCATCATCTCAATAAAGTCATCAAATAACGACTCTACATCATGCGGGCCTGGGCTGGCTTCGGGATGACCTTGAAAGCTCATCGCTGGAATATCCGTGCGCGCTATGCCCTGCAAACTCCCATCAAATAAAGAATGGAAAGTCGCGCTTAAATTATCAGGTAAGGTTTTTTCATCCACTGCGAAGCCGTGGTTTTGACTACTAATCATTACCCGTCCTGTCGATTTCTCTTGTACAGGGTGATTCGCGCCATGATGACCAAATTTCATTTTTTCTGTTTTTGCACCACAGGCAAGGGCAAGTAATTGATGCCCTAAGCAAATACCAAACACAGGTACTTTTTGCTCTAAAATTGCTTTAATTGCCTCTATCGCATAAGTACAGGGCTCTGGATCACCTGGCCCATTAGATAAAAATACACCGTCTGGGTTCATCGCTAACACATCAGCAGCAGGTGTTGTTGCAGGAACAACCGTCACACGGCAACCACGGTTGGCAAGTAAACGTAAGATATTACGTTTAACCCCAAAATCATAAGCCACAACATGTTTTGTTAAGTTTTCTGCTGGCGTATGTCCTAGCCCTAAACTCCACGTATTTTCTGTCCACTCATAGCTTTCAGCCGTGGTGACTTGTTTTGCTAAATCCATGCCCTTCAAGCCCGCAAAACCTTCAATTGCTGTTTTTGCTAAAGCTTCATCAATCGACTCACCAGCAATAATGCAACCACGTTGCGCACCTTTATCACGCAATAAACGGGTGAGCTGGCGGGTATCAATCTCAGCAATTGCCACCACATTATTATCTTGTAAATACTGTGACAGTGTTTTTTCACTACGAAAGTTACTAGCAAGGATAGGTAGATCACGAATCACCAAGCCGCTAGCAAACACTGTGCTGGACTCTTCGTCCTCAGCATTCGTGCCCACATTACCGATATGTGGATACGTTAGCGTTACAATCTGCTTGGCATACGAAGGGTCACTGAGTATCTCTTGATACCCTGTCATGGCAGTATTAAATACCACCTCCCCTGCTGAACAGCCATCTGCGCCGATTGACACACCATGAAAAACACTTCCATCTTCTAACATTAATAATGCAGGTTTGTGCATTGTCGCCTCTTAAATGTACAAAACGGGAGTAGCCTTGCGAGCTCCTCCCGTTATGAAATAAATAATTTGATTATATAGGAACGTACACGCAATAAGTTCCTCAACTGACTAGTCTTTTTATCCGTCTTCTGCGTTGTTGAAACAGTTACGTAGCTAGGCTACGCGCCTGTTTCAACGCCTTGAAGACAAATAAAAATCCTGCGCCAATTGCTGCACTTATTACGCGCCCATTCCTTTGTATCCGAAAAAATCGAATCAATACTTTAATTTTACTGAATTATAGAGGATAGGTCATTAAGATTTTAAAAAAACTTATAGCTGATGATTATTTAAAGGGTAAAAAATTCTCAACGTAACATAGTTACTGCAATAACTAAGCACTATATAAGCTATTTTTTTTAAAATTATGACTCAGTTTTTTCTTAAAATGCCAATCAATCAAGAGTTTGTATTTAAAATACAGAAACTGCTTTTTTTTAGGTTTAAAGCAAGCCACTCTTGGTATAGAATGAATCCTACCAAGATTTCCCACCTTTATTTTAAGTGATTTATAAAATATAAGTTTTAAAGCTGTTGTTGCTCATAAGCGAGCACATAGACACACAGTAGGGTAACTAAAATTTAATTGGATTTTTCTACACACAGTATACATTTATAGACTATTATTAGGTCACTAGATAAATTCAGTATTTGTCAGGCGTGCGATACACGCCCTTATAGGAACGAGAACTTAAAGCTCTCATTCATTCCTTACACCAAAAGAGAATTTTCAATGGCATCTCAAGCTTTATTGACATTTCGACAATTAATGCTGTCACTGCAGCGACTATGTAAAGAACGCCGTAGTGGTGTGATGAGCATTATTGATGAACAAGAAGCAGTCGCTCGCTTTGAATTAAATAATGGGCTGATTTTCAACGTCACTTATCAGAGCCACCAAGGTAGAGAGGCGATTAGTTTAATCCGTCAACTCAAACAAGCAAAAGGCTCTTTTAGCAGATCCCCCGCACAAGAAAGTGTGCTTTCTCAAATGGGGCTATCAACACTTAATGTATTTCGTTTATTAAGTGGTTTAGAAGAGCAGTCCAAGCCTGAAAGAAAACCAGCCCCCCAGCAAAAGAACCAAGCAACGCCAGAGCCTAGCGCTAGCCCTAACTCTTCTTTTACTGATATTGTCTCTCCACTCGCGGCACGTGGCGCTGAGTCTATGCTTGAAATTGAAGCTCAAATAGCAATACTAGTGGGACCTGTTGCGCAAATTATTTACCAAGATTATGCACAAACGATTCAACATATTTCCGACTTCAAAAAGCTCAATCATATTCTCGAAACACTTGCTAAAAAAAGTTTAAACCCATCACAGCAAAAGCTATTTCAGCAAGGGATTATCACCAGTATTGCCCAGCAAAAGCTAAAAGATCATGATGATATTTTAGCCTTACTGAAAACCCCACACACTAAATCAAAAATTAGTGTTGACGCTATGCGCTTATGCCTAATGAATTATTCTCTACAAGGGGGGGTAAAATTTTCATCATTAAAAAATTTAATGATGCAAGTGATAGACATTGGCTCTATCAAAATATCAGGGCTTTTGCACAAACTACTCCGATTGATAGAACAAACGCAACAAACAGGCTTATTAGAAATGAAAGCTGGGGAAAAATCAGGCTCTTTTTATTTTGAAAAAGGTCAGATGGTTAACGCGTTTGAGTTCGGCATGACAGGCAAGCTAATCGCCTTAGATATACTACAGTGGGATAATATTGAGATACAATTTACAACCAATCACACACAAACGGTTCCACATAATATTAATGCGGCACTCAGTGATTTAATTGCAGATTCCAAAAAATTTCACGCAGACCCCGCCACAGAAAGTGGCGATCACCACTATAATGAAGTAGAAGAAGAACAACTGACCAATAAAGCCATTTTTTTAGCGGAGGCAAATGATGTTGGGATGGCTGAAAAGTTATTAATCGATATATTAACCTCTAATAACACTAATGCCAAAGCTTGGATCTGGCTAGCAAGAATATCATCAAATTTAAATGTCATTGATGTTGCGCTTACAAAAGCCTCTCAATTACAAAATAAATCTGCCGCTTTATCGGATGAAATAAAAAAATTTACGGCGATTAAAAAATCCTCCACAGAGACTGCATTTGTACTTCACTGCCCATTTTGCTGGGGAATTGTACCAGAAAAAACGGTGGATTGCCCACACTGTAAATCTCATTTTTATGTCTCTAATGTTTTCTTTAAAACTGAGATTAAAGTTAAAACTGAGGTATTGGACAAGGCAATCCAGCGCTTTAGCCTAGTCATACAGCAGTGGCCTAAAGCAGAGGGGATCTATAGTCGTTTTTATTTAGCGATGGCTTATCTTAACCAAAAATACTATCAAGAAGCTTTAGACCAACTTAATGAAATTGTTGCCTTGGTTCCAGATAATCGTGCCTTCTACGTACAAGCACAAATATTATTACAATATTTAAATGTAATGGGGATAGCGACGACAGGACAGTCTACTACCACCACAAATGTAGTGACTGAACGTATACAGTATAAAATACTCGTCGTTGAAGATAGCATGGTGACACGCAAAGTTATTGTGCGCACCCTAACAGGCTCAGGCTATATTGTTTTTGAAGCAAAAGATTCTATTGAAGCATTAGATGGCTTAGTAGAAAAAGCACCTGATTTAATATTACTGGATATTATTTTACCCGGTAAGAGTGGTTATGAAATATTGAGTGAAATTAAAGATATGCCTTCTTTAAGAGGTGTCCCCGTAGTTATGCTAACCTCTAGGGATAGCTTATTTGATAAGTTAAAAGGTAAAGTGTCAGAAGCGAACGAATACCTAACAAAACCTTTCAAACCAGACGAGTTGCTGGCTATCGTGACTAAATATTTAAAGTAAAATTGGCATCCATCATATAAGCAGAAAAGTAGTTTACACTTTTTTCTCGTCATTCCTGCATGCTTTTAGCAGGAATCCATTATGCACCATAGATTCCCGATAAAAGACTTCGGGAATGACGGGGTTAATTAAATTCAAAGTGTAAACTGAGCAATGAAGGATGCCGTAAAATTGTTATTAAAAAAGGATTAAACAAAAAATGGACCCAATTTCGAACAAGGATAAGTTAAAAACAAACACTTATTCAACATTACAAAAAAAAACTAAGCCCTTAACAATTCTTGTGGTTGAAGGAAATATAGTGGCTAGAAAAGTGATTGTTCGCACTTTAAATACAGTAGATTTTGAGGTTTTTGAGGCTAAAAATTCGCTAGAGGCATGGAATTACTTACAAACACAGACAGCTGACTTAATATTACTTGCCATTACCTTAGCAGATAAAGGTGGTTATGAGCTTCTCGAAGACATTAAAAGCTCAGCTAAATTGCAGCATATTCCAGTGGTGATGCTAAGCTCTGGGAGTCGAGGAGAAATTAAAAAAAATACTGAACAAGTTGATGGCTATTTACTAAAGCCCTTTAAAACAGAGGACTTATTTAAGCTTGTTAATACTTATAGACGCTCCAAACTGTACAGTTCTTTTCCTGAGGTTACAGAAATAGAAACAGGCAAAAAGCAACTCAATATATTGGTGGTTGAAGATAGCCTAGTCGTGCGTAAAGTTATTACCCGCACCCTAACAGCAACAGGGTATAAAGTATTAACAGCAGAAACGGGGCTTGAGGCATTAAAAAAATTAGCACCCACAGCACCCGACTTAATTTTGCTGGATATTATTTTACCCGACACAGATGGCTATCAGGTACTTAACGAGATTAGGAAAAACCTTAGATTTAAGCATACCCCTGTTATCTTTCTCAGTGCCAAAGATAGCTTATTGGATAAAATCAAAGGCAAGATGTCAGAAGCAAATGACTACCTGACAAAACCCTTTAAACCTGAAGAGTTAATTCATATTGTGAGTAAATATTTAGACTAAATATTATGCCAAAAATATATAAAATTTTAGTCGTCGATGATTCTAAAGTGATCCGACGCAAAATAAGTGAACTCATAGAAAGCTGTGAGGATATGACCGTTATTGGAGAAGCTGAAAGTGGCGAAAGTGCCTTACGCATGATCCCCCAATTAAGCCCTGACGTGGTCACTTTAGACATTAATATGCCTGGCATGAATGGGCTGACTACGCTTAAGCATATTATGCTAAATAGCCCTGTGGCAACAGTCATGCTCAGTAGTTTAACGCGCGAGGGTGCACTCGTTACGTTTGATGCATTAAGGTATGGCTCTATTGACTTTGTTTTTAAGCCTACTCAACTAGAAGGTGAATTTGCAGCAGAGCAAAAACAACGCCTACTCACAAAAATACGCTTAGCAAGCTTAGTCAAAATTGATGCGATTCAATATATCAGAGCTAAACAAACTCCAAAGTCACCTATTCCAACGCATTCTAGCTGCCAAAAAATTGTTGTTTTAGGGGTCGCTGAGGGCGGCTATAGTAGCCTATTAAAAATTATTCCTAAGCTAGCAGTGAATAGCTCTACCGCTTATATGGTGATACTTTATGAAGCTTCTCAAGATGTTAAAGCCTTCACTCATTATCTCAATCGCTATAGCAAAATCCCCGTGACTCATGCCAGTAATAATACCTTGCTGAAAGCAGGGGTTTGTTATATAAATTCAGGTGAAGAATACGTAACAGTCCATGAAGACCAAGGCGATTTGATTTCCTATGTAAGTCAAGCCCCCTTCTCTTCACAACGGGGTTCAATCAATATGTTAATGTTCTCCGTTGCCGAAGTACTGACCGACCGAGCAGCAGGCGTTATTTTATCAGGAGCAGGCAGTGACGGCTCCGAAGGTTTAGAAGAAATTACTAGGGTGGGTGGTCTTGCCATTATCCAATCCCCTCGAACATGTTTGTATAAAGAAATGGCACTGGCCGCACTGGATGTCTGTGAAGCCGAACAAGTGATGAGTGATAGCGAAATTGCTAGTCAATTAACCACTATTTTAGATGATTAATTTTTTGAGGTTTTTAAGTGAATTTTACTAGGAGTATGGTATGGAAGGTTTAAAGAATCTCAGTCTTGGTAAAAGACTGATCATAGCGTTCTTATTCGTGGGGATTATTCCTTTCGCCGTGAACAGTTATATCGCGGCAACGAGTGCACAAGAGGCGTTAGAAAAACAAATTTTCGGACAATTGGAAGCGATCCGAGCCATTAAAAAGAACCAAATTAAAGCCTTCTTTAGTGAGCGTCAAGGGGATATGGGGGTACTAGTCGATACCGTAGCCGCACTTAAAGCTGAAGGGTTTGCAAAATTAGAAGGTACTCAGCATCTACAAAAATTACAATTAGAAAACTATTTTGATGAACGCTTAAAACTGATGTCTGACGTACAGGAAAACTTACGTTATACAGGCGGTATTAAAGCGTTTACCACCGCCTTTGCGAGTGG
>WTCM01000153.1 GCA_013138595.1 Methyloprofundus sp.
TGTGGCAAAATTAAAAAATATCATGGTAATAAATGATGAAAACTTTAAAAAATCATTTGATAAATCAGGGGGGAGAAAAATTCAAGAAAGAGTTGATATGATAGCTGATTTACTGGCGAACTAATGATTAATCAACGTATTGAGAATATAACCTCTATAGTAAACCAATTTACAGGCAGGGATGGAGAGCCTAGTAATGAAAAAGAGAGGTATATTTTGAAAGCCATGTGGGTAATGATGCTTTCAGAGTTTGAAGGAAGCATTAAAGACTTGGTGGAATCATATATTGATAGAGTGAAACAATTAGATATTGAGCAGATCCATATCTGTTTACTACTACAGCATTTTTATTCTAAATATGAAGACAATATTAAAATTAGCAATGTAATATCTGTTTATAAAAAAGACCCAAACGAAATAAGCTATCTCCATTTTACTCGTGATTACAAGCCTAAATACAAATCAGCATCAGTACAAAAACTTTTTAATTCTTTAGGTATATTTTTTTCATCAGAAGAAAGGACTTCTTTGCAACTGCTTGATGGAGTCGCGTCAACAAGAGACTCAATTGCTCATGGTGATAATAATGTGCAAATAACTAAAACAGAGTTAGAAGGATCCCTACTTATAATTAAAAATATATTTAATATGCTAGAAAGTAAGTTAAATATGTAAATATAAAATATTGGTCACTAATTTAACATGGGACAAACAGGGCATACACCGCATACGAACCTAGCGAAAGGTACGTGGCGGAAGCTCCTATATAGGGGCTTCCGCCTTAAACTACATAATAATTTACTTATATAGAAGTCCCATTTTTTCAACTGGAATCCAAAACACATTTTGGGCGGCTTTTCATGCAATGAATGGGGAATCTACACCGAGAAGCTTTCACCACAGCCACAAGTGCCTTTTACATTTGGATTATTAAATTTAAACGCCTCATTAATACCTTCTTTAGCATAATCCAGCACTAAGCCCTCTAAAGGTGCGACATCACTCGCGGCAACCACTACTTTGACACCATGCGTTTCAAAGACAGACTCATCTTCTTTAAGTTCGTCTGCATAATCAATCGTATAAGCGAAGCCCGAACAGCCTGAAGTTTTAACCCCTAGTTTTAAACCCAGCCCTTTACCGCGCTTATCTAATTGCTTTTGAATTTGCTTTGCCGCACTTTCTGTTAATACTACTGCCATCTTTATTACCTTAATTATTTATACCCTATTAGCTAGGATAATCTGCGTTAATTTTTGTACAAAAAAATCTATCTCTTGTGCTGTATTCGCCTGCCCTAAACTCACGCGAATCGCAGACTTTGCCACTTGTTTTTCAATTCCCATCGCGGTTAAAACATGACTGACCTCTTCCGACCCACTCGCACAAGCGGAACCACTGGAAACAGCAATACCCTCATGGTCTAATTGCATGAGCAACATTTCACCTGAACATTGTTGCACCGCAAACTGTAGTGTATTAGCAAGTCGTTCACTTGCTTGAGCAAAAATCTGAACCTCTGGTAAAACGGATAATTGCTGCTCTAACCGCTCTCTAAGTACCAAGCAGTGCTGCTGACGCTGTTCTAATTCAGTATAAGCTAACTCGGCAGCTTTGCCAAAGCCGACAATCGCTGCAACATTTTCAGTCCCTGCGCGCAAACCCGCCTCTTGCCCACCTCCTGTTAATAAAGGCGTTTTAAGTAATTCACTAGCTGCAATTAAGGCACCTGCGCCTTTAGGACCATAAATTTTATGACTGGAAAGCGACATCAAATCGATGCCTAAAGCTTTAAAATCCACAGGAATTTTACCCGCAGCCTGTACTGCATCCGTATGCATTAAAGCACCGTGCTGTTTAGCAATCTCAGCCAGTAAAGCAATATCCTGAATAACCCCAGTTTCATTATTGACCAACATCAAAGAAACCAGATCAACCTGCTTATTCGCTTGCATCAAGTCAATACGATCAATATAGCCTTGTGTATTAATCGCGACTAAATCGCTAGCAGTCACTGATTGTAAAACCGAAGGATGCTCAAAGGCAGAGCTTAATATTTTCGCGTCGGCTGAACAGCCTTTTAAAGCGAGATTATTCGCCTCAGTCCCACCACTGGTAAACACCACCTGTTCAGGCCGTGCATTCACCAGTTGAGCCACCTGCTCACGCGCAGTATCAATTGCACTGCGTGACAGCCGGGCTAATTTATAAAGCCCTGAAGGATTGCCATAAAAATCACTGAGAAAAGGCAACATAGCCTGCAACACCCGCTCATCAATCGGCGTTGTTGCATTATGATCGAAATAGACCATACTTTGCGCTTACTTCAGCGCCATTCCTAAGGTTTCATTATCCGTAAAATGCATCACTTGCTGTACATCTGCATCTTGACGCTCAGCAACAGCCTTGACATCTGCTTCTTCTAAAAGCTGGCCTAATGAAATACCTTCTAAATAATTACTCACTGTGCTACTTAAGCCCATCCATAAATCGTGGGTCAAACAAGGCTGACCGTTTTGGCAGTTAGCTTTTTTCTCACAGTTAGTTAAATCGACTTGCTCATCCACCGCTAAAATAATATCAGAAATACTGATAGAATTTGCTTCTTTGCTTAACTTATAGCCGCCCCCCGGACCTCTTACGCCAACCACTAAATTAGCACGGCGTAAACGCGAGAAAAGTTGCTCAAGATAAGATAAGGAAATAGTTTGGCGTGTTGCAATATCAGTTAATGTAACGGGCTTGACTCGACTATGAAAGCCTAAGTCCAGCATAGCAGTAACAGCATAGCGACCTTTAGTAGTTAAGCGCATAATAATACCTGTATTTTTTTTAAGTGAATCTTATAATAATATAAACCTAGTAAAACAGTCAAGTATTACAAAAAAAACTTTTCGTATTATTTATCTAGTTCACAATCATTTAAGTCAGGCATCACTTCTGGCTGAATTTCAATCCCCGCCTCTTTTAAGGCATGTTGCATATCCGTCATTTGCTTATCCATCGATTGAATATGATTTAACATGTGATTAATCGCATAAGCTACGGGGTCTGGCGCATCTGCGGTGGTTCCATAAGCATTAAAACCTATTTTATCGGCAATTTGCTCACATTCCACCTGACGCTTATCTTTTGCACCCACGACTCGCCCAGGAATACCGACCACCGTCGCGCCATCTTCAACGACTTTTAGCACCACAGAGTTGGAACCAACCCGCGCATTTTCTCCAATAACAATCGGGCCTAATATTTTTGCACCTGCTCCTACCACGACCCCATTTTTTAAAGTTGGGTGACGTTTACCTTTATCCCAGCTCGTCCCCCCTAAGGTCACGCCATGATATAAAGTACAATCATCCCCAATAATCGTCGTTTCACCAATCACCACGCCCATACCATGATCAATAAAAAAACGTCGCCCAATCACCGCACCAGGATGAATTTCAATCCCCGTAAACCAGCGACTCAAGTGCGCAATAAAATTAGCAATAAACTTAAAGCCCATATTCCATAAGCGATGGCAAAGTCGATGTAATAAAATGGCATGAAAACCAGGATACACAAAAATAACTTCTAAAATATTACGTGCCGCAGGATCACGCTCAAAAACACAAGCAATATCTTCTTTAATTAAGTTAATCATATTTTTTATGTAAGACAGCGGTAGATTTCTTTAGGATACCACGCAAAATATCTAACTCTTTAGTATCTAAAGCCGCTCGATGATACACGCGGCGTAAGCGACGCATAATCGACGTTGATTTTTCTGGATTAATAAAACCAATTTCATCTAAGGCTTGATATAAATGCTCGTAAAATGATTCCATCTGTGCCGATGTCGCTAAAGGTGCTTCACGCTTTTCAACTTTCGTCGTTGTTGCTTGCCCAGAAGCGACTAATAGCTCATAACTCACCACTTGCACCGCCGCTGCTAAGTTAAGCGAACTATAGTCTGCATTACTAGGGATCGCCAATAAGGTTTGGCATAAATCTAATTCATGATTTTTTAAGCCAGAATTTTCCCGCCCAAATAAAATCGCCACTTTTTTATCTTGCGCAGCGACTGCAAGTCTTTCCGCACAGACCCTAGGCGACTCATCAGGTACCGTAATCGTACGCGAACGCGCACTTGCCCCAATAATAATTTCACAATCAGCAATGGCCTCTTGTATAGAGTCACAGACCACCGCAGCAGCCAAAAGATCATCCGCGCCTGATGCTCTGGAGGTCGCGTCAGCACTGGGGAATATTTTAGGTTTGACTAAATACAATTCAGTCAGACACATATTTTTCATGGCTCTAGCCACGGCACCAATATTACCTGGGTGACTTGTTTCGACCAATACAATTCGGATATTAGATAGCAATTTTTTACCCTATCAATAAAAAAAGGCTCACTATAGCAAAATTTTTGCTATTCTATAAGGTTTTCTAATTGCTCATTATAAATCTAGCTATGCATCCAATGCTCAATATCGCCACCCGCGCTGCGAGAAACGCGGGCGACATCATTTTACGTGCCTCAGAGCATGTGGCACACATTCATGTTGATAACAAAGAACAGCATGATTTTGTCACTGAAATTGACCGCCAAGCAGAACAAGAGATTATCAGTATCATCAAAGGTGCTTACCCAGATCATGCCATTCTTGCCGAAGAAAGCGGTCAGCATGAAGGCAATGATTACACCTGGATCATTGACCCTTTAGATGGCACGACTAATTTTTTACATGGATTTCCGCATTATGCTGTTTCCATTGCACTTAAATATAAAGAGCGCTTAGAAGTCGGCGTTATTTATTTACCACTGACTAACGAACTCTTTACCGCAACACGTGGTGAAGGTGCGATGTTAAATAATCGCCGTATCCGTGTCAGTAAACAAAGCAGTCTGACAGGTGCATTAATTGGCACAGGTTTTCCTTTTAAAGCGCAGCAACAGAAATATTTAGATGCTTATTTAGATATGTTTAAAGCGGTTTGTGTAAACACCTCTGGCATACGTCGCACAGGTTCAGCCGCGATTGATTTAGCCTATTTGGCAATGGGACGTTTGGATGCTTTCTGGGAAGTCGATTTAAAATCGTGGGATATGGCCGCAGGGGTACTGCTAGTGAAAGAAGCCGGCGGTGTCGCAACTGATTTATCATTTAATGAGCACTATTTAGAGTCAGGACATATTATTGCCGGTAACCTTAAGATGCATCAGTTGATGTATAAGTTGCTAGAACCCCATGTCGCGCATAATATGAAGTAAGTTTGCAGTAAATAATGAAAAGCCCCCCACGCACTCTTAAAATTAAGTCGACGGGCAACTAAAGATTTTATTGTGATCAACGTGTAAGGCTGGAAGCAAAAGCCTTACGCGTATTACAAATCATCAAAAGGACTCACTACACCCTCAGCGCCCTGTTTTAACACATGCGTATAAATCATCGTCGTCTCCAAATCCTTATGCCCCAATAAAGCCTGAATCGTCCGAATATCCGTACCACGCTGTAATGAAGTGACTGGAAACCAGCCGAATACCGATTATCAGGTCACTACCGTGTTAGATTTCAGAAAATTAATTTAATGTTAAGTGTTTAATTTTGTTTGTACCACTATGTGATATAGTTAGGTATGAAAATTTTATCTACTAAATGGTTCAATAAATGGGCTAAGAAATCTAAACTTGGTGGTACTGACTTAATTGAAGCCGTAGGCAACTTAGAGCAAGGGTTATCTACAGCAAATTTAGGTAATCACTTATTTAAAGTTAGGGTTAAAAAAGCACATAGCGGAAAGAGCTCAGGGTTTAGAACAATTGTGGTCTACCAAAATAATAATAAAGCAATCTTCTTGTATGGTTTTGAAAAAAATGAAAGAAGTAATATTGATAACTCAGAATTACAATATTTTAAGAAATTTGGTAATGACTTATTGAATATGAATGAAGAGCAGGTAGATAATTTTATAGAGCAAAAAATACTGTTTAATGTTGAGGTGAAAAAGTGAGAAATTCTATAAAAGAGGCTATTGGAAGTACCGTTCAAGACATGGTTGACTCAAAAGTTAAGGTTTCTTTTACAAAAAAGGAACTAAATTCACTAGGTATTATAGTCCCAAGTATTGACGTTACAGCGAGTCAAATTCAGTCACTTAGAAAAAGTATGAATTTAAGCCAGAGTGTTTTTGCCAAATTACTTAATGTTAGTTCATCTTCTATAAAGCAATGGGAGCAAGGAACAAGGCATCCAGCAGGAGCTACTAAGGTGCTATTGGAAGTTCTTGAAAAATCACCACACTTATTAGATTATAGGTTAAGTGTATAAATAAAAAAATCTAATCGGGTAAGGGCGAGTTTCTCTCTCACCCTCCCCACACCACCCTGCATGCGGCTCCGCACAGGGCGGTTCATCAGCCATTATGAATAATGGAACTTCGGCCACTGTTCTTGAACAGAGACTAAACCTTGCGACTTTAGCCAGTCATTATTAAGCCCTATTTGC
>WTCM01000063.1 GCA_013138595.1 Methyloprofundus sp.
TAGCGCCTGAATGTATGAGTGATTATGAAATAGTGGATCAAAATACAGCAACGTTTATTGACGTACTTGCCAACGATACCGAGTTTGAAGGTGAGGCTTTACAAATTTACTCTACTTCCGTTGCAACACATGGTGAAGTGAGTATTAATGGCGATAGTATCTTATACACACCTAATACAGACTATGTAGGTGCTGATAGCTTTGAATATACGATTACTGATGGGGTGGGGGGATTTGCTTCAAATATAGTCACAGTCGATGTCGTGAGTGTTAATAATGCGCCAATTGCGCTTGCCGATAGTGCTGAAGTCTTACTTCGTGGCAGTGTCACTATTGATGTTTTAGCGAATGACAGCGATCCAGAAGGTGCCATGTTAACTGTAGTTTCTGCAGGGAATGGTGGCAAAGGAACAACAACGGTCAATGCGAACGGTACAATTACTTACACAGTTTCTGGTAAAAATAGAGGCGGCGATAGTTTCACTTATACGGTTTCTGATGGTGAGGTTCGTAGTACAGCAGTTGTGACACTTGCCATCGTTAGAAGACTTTCTAGTGGTGGTGATACAAGCACTGATACGGGTGGCGATACAACGACCACAACTAAATGTCACCCTAAAAAAGGATGTTAAACTTAAGCAGTTAAATACTTAAAATTAAAAAGGGCAGCTTCTTGAAGCTGCCCTTTTTTTATGCCTGATAAAAGACAATAACGGTCAATATAGACAGTTCTTTAAACGCCTACATAGTCCTTATTTTTAATATCCCCCAAAATATCTAAACTATTTTGCCCGCTAGCAATCAGGTAAAATAGCAAACTATTTGATGAATTTATGCTATATCACTGTTTTTAACAGAGTGATTCATAAATATCACTCGTTTTTTAATACCCAGAATTAAACATCATGAAAAAAATTGAACTGCTATCACCCGCAGGTACTTTAAAAAATATGCGCCATGCCTTTGCCTATGGTGCTGATGCAGTTTATGCAGGGCAGCCACGCTATAGCCTGCGCGTACGTAACAATGATTTTCTTGATGAAAACTTAGCGATAGGCATTGCAGAAGCACACTCATTAGGTAAAAAGTTTTTTCTAGCAAGCAATATTATTCCGCATAATACCAAGATCAAATCTTTTATTAAAGACATGGAGCCTGTCGTAGCAATGAAACCTGATGCGTTAATCATGGCGGATCCAGGCTTAATTATGATGGCAAGGGAGCGTTGGCCTGATATGCCAATTCACTTGTCAGTACAAGCCAATACAGTTAATTTTGCCAGCGTTAAATTTTGGCAAACCATGGGCGTAGAGCGCATTATCTTATCGCGTGAATTATCTCTGGATGAAATAGCAGAAATTCGTCAAGAATGCCCTGATATGGAATTAGAAGTCTTTGTGCATGGCGCACTTTGTATTGCTTATTCGGGACGTTGCTTATTATCAGGTTATTTTAATCATCGTGACCCCAACCAAGGTACTTGCACCAATTCATGTCGCTGGAAATATGACACCAAACCAGCCCATGAAAATGCTGAGGGTGATTTTGTGTTAGATGAGGGGGCTTTGTCGATGAATGATTTAAATTCAGGCACAGCGAGTTGTGGTGGCGCAGAGCGTCACCCACTCGCAGATGAAGTGTATTTCTTGGAAGAAGAAGGGCGGCCTGGTGAGTTACTGCCTGTGATGGAAGATGAGCACGGCACTTATATTATGAACTCCAAAGACTTGCGTGCCATTGAGCACGTACATCGCTTAGTTGAAATTGGGGTTGATAGTCTCAAAATTGAAGGACGTACCAAGTCACATTATTATGTGGCAAGAACAGCTCAATCTTATAAACAAGCGATTAATGACGCACTTGCAGGCAAAGAGTTTCAACCTGAATTAATCGGTGTCTTAGAGAATTTAGCCAACCGTGGTTATACCGATGGTTTTTATCAGCGTCACCACACGCATGAGCATCAAAACTATATGACTGGCTATTCAAAAAGTCATCAGCAACAATTCTGTGGAGAAATTAGAGCCTATGATGAAAACACAGGCTTAGCAGAAATTTTGGTGAAAAATAAATTTGCCGTTGGTGACAAGCTAGAGTTTATACACCCTGATGGAAACCATGATATTATCGTTGAACGCATGGAAGATATGCAGGGCAATGAAATGCAAGTAGCACTGGGGGGGGGCTATGAAGTTAAAATTCCTCTTCCCGCGTTTAAAAATAAGCTAGGCTTATTGTCCCGATATATTTAAAAATGCATGAAATACGCCGATTTATTCAATTCTTTCCCATTATTTAACCTACTATATAAATAACTATGAAAATAGAACTTGCTAACCCTAGAGGTTTTTGTGCTGGCGTAGATCGCGCCATTGAAATTGTAGACGTTGCTTTAGAAGCCTTTGGCGCGCCGATTTATGTACGCCATGAGGTTGTGCATAATCGTACTGTGGTTGAAGGGCTAAGAGAGAAAGGGGCCATTTTTATTGAAGAATTAAGCGATGTACCTGAAGGCTCATATCTGATTTTTAGTGCACATGGGGTCTCTAAAAAGGTACAAAAAGAAGCGGTAGAAAGAAATTTAACCGTTTTTGACGCAACCTGCCCACTGGTGACAAAAGTTCATATTCAAGTGGCTAAACACGCGAAAGCGGATAGAGAAGTCTTTCTGATTGGGCATGAAGGTCACCCGGAAGTCGAAGGGACGATGGGACAGTATGAAAAATGTACTGAAAATGGTGCTATTTATTTAGTTGAAAACCCCGAAGATGTTAAAAATGTCAAAGTCAATAACCCCAAAAATTTAGCGTATGTGACCCAAACAACGCTATCAATGACAGACACTAGCGTGATGGTTGATGCTTTACATGAGCATTTTCCGCATATCCAAGAGCAAAAGAAAGATGATATTTGTTATGCCACGCAAAATCGTCAAGATGCAGTACATGACCTTGCTGAAAATGCGGATATTATCCTAGTCGTAGGTTCGCCGAATAGTTCTAATTCAAATCGTTTAAGAGAAATTGCAGAACAGATTGGCAAGCAAGCACACTTGATTGATACCGCTGCTGATATGCAAGAAGAATGGTTTACAGGTGTCGATGTTGTTGGTGTGACTGCAGGCGCATCAGCACCTGAAATATTGGTACAAGAGGTTATTAAACAACTGCAAGAATGGGGCGCAGAAAGCACTAGCGAAATTAAAGGCATTGAAGAAAAAGTAGTCTTTACCTTACCTAAAAACCTGAAATCACATATGGAAAAGCGTTAAGCGGGTAGCTTTCAGCGCTAGGAAAAGATAAAGCTTGTACTCAACGTGGCTTGGTAACATGCAGGGTAACGAGCTTTTGTTCCGTGCCGGTAGATAATAAAAACTGACTGAAGCGACAAGCAAGTTATTGATTTAGTAGTATATAGCTTATTTTTACACTATACTAATAGCTCAAAAATTTAACCAAGGAAATTTGATGCTCTACTTACCCCCTAGTCTATGCCGCTCTTTACGCTTACACTCTGCTGTGCTATTGAATATTTTACTAGTCGCATCTAATAGTGTTTCTGCTATTTCTGCTGGAGAAACATTTTTTGCCAATTTAGAGTCTAATCAATGGCGGCTAGTCGATACCAACACCCCCAGTTATGCACCACATGGGGGGTGGGCTATTGATTCCGCTAATGGGCGTATTTTTACCTTTGGCTCTGATACGCATGGTCAAGAGCTGCCCGATAATTCAGTGCATATTTTTGATGCTGATACTTTAACTTGGGCTCAGTCATACGCCCCTGATCCAACCAGCAGCTATATCAAAGATGCAGATAACTGGACATATACCACTAATGGTAACCCTTGGGCTTCACATACCTTTGACAACCTTGCTTACTTACCTGAGCAAAACGCGCTATTAGTGGTCACTGCTCCAGCACACAATTACACAGGAAAAGCGGATGCCCTAACCAGCCCTGATGCCTCCTCTTGGTTTATCGCCGACCAATCTTGGCTATATGATATTAGTAATAATAGCTGGTCTTTTCTAAAAAATGCGAATACGCCTAGCTCACATAGTGCTGATGTTTGGGCAAGAAGCCTCAGTTATAACCCTGACTTAGGCAAGGTCGTTGCGGCAGGGGGCTTTGCGACTTCATTTTTTGATCCTATTACTCAATTATGGGAAACACTGAGTACCAGTAATCAAGCGTATGGTATCCATGCCTCATCAGAGTATAACCCTATTTCACAAAAAACATTTATGTTCGGAGGCTCTAGGGCAGAGCCCAATATACTTTCTGAGTATACCCCCGAGACTCTACAATGGGAAGTGCTTACCACCACAGGTCCTGACCCCATTAAAGCCGAGGGAGCAAAAATAGCCTTAGACACCGTCAATGATGTATTGATCTACCTTTCTGTCACTGATGATGCTAATTCTTATAGTAATCCAACAGGAGCCTCATCAACGCATATTTTAGATCTACATACCAACGAATGGGTTAATGCTAACCTTGATTTTAACCCAGTAAACTCTGGGCTGGGCTTTTCTATGGGCTATGTAGAAGCGTTTGATGTGTCGCTTTATCATAATGCAGAAGGGCTTTGGGCCTATCGCTATGAAACTGCGGCACTTCCAGTACCGACTCTACCCACTGGAAGTTTGTTTCTAGTAGGGCTGGGAGCGATTGCTTACACAAGGCGTAAGACTATCAAATAGCCATGTCATTTAATATCTGTAGAGTCTCGATAAAGGCAACACGGCATCCACCTTGATAGGCTCTATGACGATAGCATCGACTTTAAATGGGCTAAATTCGCCTTACCGCGCTCTTTCTGTTCTTCTTTATTAATCGGCACCTTGCTCGCCCACTCCAAATCTTCTTCGGGGAGTTCTGCTAAAAAACGACTGGGGTCACTTTCACTAATATCGCCATAGCGCTTACGGTGGGTACAATAACTAAAGGTGCAAGTTTGTTGCGCACGGGTAATACCCACATAAGCTAAACGCCGCTCTTCTTCTATATTATCGTTATCAATACTGGCTTGATGCGGCAAGATGTTTTCTTCAAAGCCAATTAAAAAAACATGCGGAAATTCTAAACCTTTTGCCGCATGTAAGGTCATTAAACTCACTTGGCTATCGGCTTGTTCATCTTGATTGCGCTCTAAAATATCCATTAACTGAATTTTAGAGACCACTTCATCTAGGGACTTTTCTGCCTCTCCCGTTTCTCCTCCTTTAGAAATACGCTCTAACCACTCCAATAAATCACAGACATTTTTAATTCTACGCTCTGCCGCTTTTTGACTATTGCTATTTTCTTGTAGCCATTGGTGGTAGTTTATTTGCTGGATAAAGCTATTCATTTCGGTCAATAAATCCCCAGACTGCAAAGCACTCGCGGTTTTATGTGTCCATTGACAAAATTTTTGTAAACGCGCCAAGGCACCCTCAGGCAGTCTTTGTCTTA
>WTCM01000174.1 GCA_013138595.1 Methyloprofundus sp.
AATCGCTCCTCGTAACTGAAATAATAATCGTCTTGAGGTTTGAGTCTAGGTTTTCTAGGGCTATGCTCTATATCCATGCCATCACGGTGTAATTGCCATAAAAATTCACCTGCTAGTGAGAAGTTTACTAATACATCGGTGGCTTTATTATTAACCAGAAATAAGTTAACCGTTGCTAAATCCCATAAGCGTACTGACTTATCTCTGGAACCAGATACTAAGCGATTGCCATTGGCACTAAAGTCTACGCTGTAAACGCTATCAGAATGCCCTTTAAGTTGACGAATCAGTTTGCCTGATTTTATATCCCATAAACGGATAGAGTTATCTCCTGAGCTAGAAACCAAGGATTTTCCATCAGGGCTGATGTGTACGCTAAAAACCGTATCAGTATGCCCTGCAAAAATTTGTATTTGCTTAGCCGAAGCGACATTCCATAGGCGAACCGAGCTATCAGAGGAAGCAGAACTCAGTTTTTTTCCATCAGAGCTGAAAGCGATGCTTTGTACCGCGCCTGTATGTCCTTTAAATTGCTTAATCAATGTATTAGAGGCTATATTCCACAGATAAATAGAAGAATCTTGTGAACCTGCGGCTAAAAATTTTCCATCAGGGCTAAAGGCAACACTGAGAATAGTGCTGGAATGACCCGTTAACTTCTGCAACAGATCGGCTGAATTAACATCCCATAAGCGTATACTTGAACGATCTGCTGCTGAGGCAAGAGTAGCGCCATTAGGGCTGAAAGCAATACTTTTGATTGCGCCCGTATGACCCGTAAACTCTTGGCTTAACTTACCTGTCTCTGTACTCCATAAACGTACTGTTGCATCTATGGAGCCAGAAGCAACATGGTTATTGTCAGGGCTAAAAACAACACTTGTTACTTGGTCTGTATGCCCTTCAAGAATATAACTGAGCTTATCAGAATCTACATCCCATAAACGTACTGAGTGATCATCAGAAGCAGACGCTAAGATTTTATTGTCACTACTAAAATCTACGCTATTGACAGCTTGATCATGCCCATTAAATAGGTGAACCAATTGCTGGGGTTTTGCATCCCATAAGCGGACAGTTTTATCTTTCGATCCTGAAACTAAGGTTTGACCATCAGGGCTGTAGGCGACGCTAGTGACAGCATCAGTGTGCCCCTCTAATTGTAGCTTGAGTTTGCCCGTATTGATATCCCATAAGCGTATGGATTGGTCTATAGAGCTGGAAACAAAGCTTTTTCCATTAGGATTAAAGGCAACACTGAGCACGCTATCGGTATGCCCATTAAATTGCTGAATGAGCTTCCCTGAACTTATATCCCATAAACGGATAGATTTATCGGCTGACCCAGAAATAAGCGTTTGACCGTCAGGGCTGAAAGCAATATCAAACACAGTGCTAGTGTGACCTTGTAGTTTTAGACTAAGGCTTTCTGTTGCCACATCCCAAATTTCTATCGCGCCATTTTCAGTACCAAGTGCGAGATGTTTGGCATCTGGGCTGTAGCTGATGGCGTAAATATTAGTCGTGTGTTTATCAAATTGTTGGCTTATTTGTGCGGTTTCTATATTCCAGCGTTTAATCGTTTTGTTCAATCCGCCAGAGACTAAGCTTTTGCCGTCAGGGCTGAAAGTAAGACTAAAGACAGCAGCGGCATGTCCCTTTAATTGTTGCATAAGCTGACCTGTAGCAACATCCCAGAGTTTTATTTTACCCCATGCGCCAGAGGCTAAGCTCTTACCGTCAGGGCTAAAGGCAATGCTGAATATAGGTGAATCGTGCCCAGCTAATGAGTATAGTAATTTGCCTGTTGCCGCATCCCATAACTTTATGCTGTTATCCCATGATCCAGAGGCGATGGTGTGACCGTCAATATTATAAGCTACGCTAGAGACAGTATTGCTGTGCCCTGCAAAGCTTGGGTGTAGTTCAGCGGTACTGATTGCCCATAATTTGACGCTACTATCGGGGGAGCCAGAGGCTAAGAATTTGCCATCAGGTGTAAAAGCGACACTGAACACGGCTAGTGTATGCTCGTTGAATTCTTGTAACAATTGTCCTGTTATATCCCATAGGCGCATTGATTGATCCTTTGATCCAGAGAGTACGCTTTTGCCATCAGGGCTGAAGGCAACACTATAGACGCTTGCTGTATGCCCTTTAAATTGCTGACTTTGTAGACCTGTTTCTATTGCCCATAAGCGAATACTCGTATCAGCTGAAGCAGAGACTAAGGATTTTCCATCAGGGCTGAAGGCTATACTAAAGACGGTATCAGTATGCCCTTCAAAGGGTTTAATCAACTGGGCAGAGCTAATATCCCATAAGCGTATACTCTTATCGACTGAAGCGGACAAGAAAGACAACCCATCAGGGCTAAAAGCAACACTGGTAACACCCGAAGTATGCCCATTAAATTGCTGAGTTAATTTTGCAGAAACAATATCCCAGAGGCGTGCGGTGTTATCTGCTGAACCCGAGAGTAGAGAGCGACCATCAGGGCTAAAAGCGACACTGTATATGCCTTTTGTATGACCATTAAATTGCTGGATAAGTTGGCCTGAATCTACATCCCACAGACGTAAAGAGCTATCCCACGATCCAGAGACTAAGCTAGCACCGTCGGGGCTAAAGGCGACACTGGAAATTTTTTCGCTATGCCCTAAAAACTCCTCTAGCAATGCACCCGAGTTTATATCCCATAAGCGTACACGGTTTTCTGTATCACCCGTGACTAGGGTTTTGCCGTCATGGCTAAAGGCAATACTGGTGATACTGCCTAGGTCCATAGTCGGTGAAAACCAGCGTTGGGCAAACAGGTGCTCTATCACACGTGGGTGAAATAACTGACTGACGGAATCTGCTGTTAGGATATTTCTGCTTTTAGCAATCGGTTGAGTAAGAGCTGTCGTGGTATATAGCCATGACTGCTGAATATCTCTATTGATTTTACTTCTTAGTGCGGTCTCTAGTTGTTGGTTTGCCTTTGCTTCAAACATTTTTGCTAAGTTAAAGCTTGCCTGCTCAGACATAGCCTTCGCTGTTTGTACTTGCAGGTAGGAGTACCAACCCAAACCGCTAGCAACTAATAATAGACTTACGGCTAGCGCGGAAAACCACTTTAAACTACGTATTTTTTCTGTTTTAGTTTTTGCTTCTCTACGTTGCTGTATCAACTCTTGCTCAGCTAGTTTGGCTTTCTGTTTGTCCTGCTGAACTTCACTACTTCGTTTAAGGCTGGCTTGCAAAAAACCCATCGCTTGTTGATAGTTACCTGAATATCTTGCAGCCCATTTTGCATTAGGGTTTTGCTGGGTTTGCCAGTGCAGTGCTTGCTCTAGCTCAGCACCTTGATAAACGCCATCTTTACCACTAAAACTTGCCGAGGTATCGGCTAGGCGTTGATAAATTTTTGCTGAATTAACTTCTTCATCCACCCATTTGGCTAGTTGTTCCCATTGACGAATTAGGCTTTCATGTGAAATATCAATCAGAGGGTCTGCGGCAATATTATCCGTTGAAAAAACCAAAAAAGAGCGACGATCAGCACGGAAGCAAGTAATGATGGGAATAATTGCCTCTGCTGTTTGTCCTGTCACTTCAAGCAACTCACTTAAATGAGCTGGTCGCCTAATACGGCGGTTGCTGGCATCAATATCGGTTAATAGTTGGAAAATTTGTTTCGCTAATTTTTGTTGCTCAGGATTAAGTTCGGCAAGTGCTTCATCGGCATGGTCATTTAGCGCGTGTTGTATGCTATGTATATTTTCATAATGCTCAATATCGATACAATCCGTGGGCGCTTTTGCCCAGTTATCCCAAGTACGCATCAAGGCATGCTGTAAGACAGGCAGGTCATCGCGGTTATCTATATTTTCATTTAATAAGCGATCTAGTAGCCGCGCTGAAAGCTGCGTACCACTCAAATGAACAGGGCCAATAATGGCTTCTTTACGTTGTTCGCGTGTGAGTCGTGGGACTAGGTATTGACTGCGATTCATTGCTTCTGGCAAGCGATAAAAAATATCACATTCACCGAGAAAATCTGAGCGCATGGTGAGGCAAACATAAATAGGGTAATCGCTTTGTTCGATTAAGCGTAATAATAAGGCGACAAAATCTGAGGCTTCAGGGTGTATATGTGTTTTTCCAGCTTGCTTATCCATACCAAAGCGGAAAATTTCTTCAAATTGATCAACTAATAAGAGCAAATTAGCATTATTATTGCTTAGCACAGGAATAATACGGTCAATAACGGCTTGTACACCCGATTCGCTTATTTGTTGTGCAAATTCGGTGGCTTGTTCAGGGGGCGCAGAGATAGCGTCTAAAAGAGCAATAGCAAGATTGTGAATCGGTGTGTCGCCAGGTTTCATGCTAGCAATTGCCCAATAATCACGCTCTTGGACTAAAAAACCAGCTTCTAAGTTAGGGATTAAGCCTGCTCGAATTAAAGATGATTTACCTGAGCCTGAGCTACCGATAACAGCGAGAAAGCGGGTGCTATATAAACGTTGTAATAAGGCTTTAACTTGGTTGTCACGACCGAAAAAATAGAGACTATCTTCATTTTCAAAGGGACGTAGTCCGACAAAGGGATTTTCTTGTTCCGACCTATTTTTCATACTTGTTCTCCGGCAAACAAATCTTGAATAATAGTGGGGTCAATGCCAGTGACGGCACTGTTATCTAGCACTTCAACTTCAATGATTTTAGGTAACTTAGGGAGGGTTTCGAGCCCAGCAGAATCAGGGGTCAGAAAAATCCATATTTTACCCAATTGCAAAGGAGAATCTTGGGCGAATTGTGCCGCGATAATTTTAAACGCACGTTTAATTCTTTCTTTTAACCATTGCGGCGAGACCTGCCCAAAAATAATAATTAAATTAGGCACTTGTTGTATGCTTTGCTCAAAAATATTAAGGCTTTCGATGGGGTCTTTAGATTCCTTATTAAATTCAACATCAATGCCTTTTTGTGCCATGATGCCCGCTAATTGAAAAGCATATTGCTGGTCAAGTTGATGGGTATCTATTAAAAAAGATTCATTAATAATCTCGCCTGTTTTTGCCGTATTCAGTTGTTCTATTTCCTGTAGTATTAATTCACTTAAAGCGCTTTGACTGCTACGAATAAATTCATAGTCATGATTATCACGCTCACCATTTTCTAGTTGGTTGATCCATTGCTGATAATCGGGATCCTCTATCGCTTGAATATCTAGTTCTTTTGGAATCCAAATTATTTGCTTTGCCTTTCCTGCAAAGCCTAGTTTAACTTGTTCGCAGGGATAAGAACTAGTGTCATCACCGCCTTGAATCTCTCGCCCTGAGTATTCACCGAGTAAATGTATCGATAATTGAGTATCCTGTAATAACTGCTGAATATACTGTTTATGTTCCGTGTATTCATAGGGTGGCGGGCTATTCGCAATCACTTCTACGCCTTGTTGCTTCAGGTCAGCAATGATGCGCTTGCGGAAAGTCGCTTGGTTATCCGCCGTATCAGCAAGAAAGATTTTGATCCGCTTATCACTGGCTGGAGTAGGTAAATCAGCAGGCGTGGCGTTTTTAATTAAGTGGCTTAATGTGCTGTCAGTCGCATCGACAATTTTACGTAATTGTTCAGTAAATAAGCTTTGATTAGGTTCGGTAAATTCACCTAGGCTGGCTGGGTCTTGTGCATCGTGCATAACAAAACCTGATGTTCCTGCTAATTGCTTAGACCAGCTGTCGTAAGGAAAATTATTCAGTAATAAGTGAAAAATCCTGGAGTGCTCACCTGCTGCTGTGCCTTGTGCATTATGTTGTACAAACCACTCTAATTCTTTTTTACAGTAGTCTGAATACTCATAATTTTTGGAGTGCAGGACAAAGAATAAGGCACTGGAATTTATGGTGTCTTCAATGGTTTTTTCAAACAGTGTATTACCATTCAATTCAAGGTCACGCCAGATGGTTAATTGCTTAAAGCGGCGCTGTCTTTTTAACCAATTTTCTAGTCTGTCATGAAATTGATCCACCCAGCCCTTATCGCTCATGGTGGGATAATTATCATCATGGCAATAACTGATAAATATATCGTATTTAAATCCAGCAATTTCACTCATGATTACCTTCCTTACAAGCTATACTTGATTATTTATAGGTACTGACTTCTTAATTATCTTATTCTATGCGTGTAAGGATTAATCACTGACAACGACTGATCTCTATACACACAAAATGGAGCCTCCCGATGAGCACTTCCCGCGTTATCTTATTCATTATTTTTAGCAGCTTTATCGCTGCTTTTTTCTACTTTGACTCAAGCCATTAATGGGCTTAAGCAATATGAAGCTAGTGACATTTTATTGGGTTAGCCAAGTAGGTATGTTAGTCGGCACTGCTGTTTATGTCAATGCAGGGACACAGCTTGCTCAATTGGATTCTTTAGCGGGCATTTTATCGCCTGCCTTAATTGCCTCTTTTGTCTTACTCGGTACTTTTCCTTTAATCGCAAAAAAAATCATGAATTCTATTCGGCATAGAGAGTATGCCTAAATCATGAAAAAAAAATCACCAAGCTGAGTTCTGGCTATTGTCGTCTATAATAGCGACTCCACCTCTCATTAATTAGCCATTAGCGATGACTCAAACAAACACGCTTTCCCCTGAATACTGGCTTGATGAGCATGGTGATATTTTATATCGCTATGCTCTACTCCGTGTACATTCTGAAGCGACTGCAGAAGATTTAGTACAGGATACCTTACTCGCAGGCATACAAGCGATTGAGCGTTTTTCGGGTAAATCTACCCTTAGAACTTGGTTAGTGGGTATTTTAAAACATAAGATTATTGATCACTTTAGAAAATATAAGCGCGAAGTCCTATCCTTAGATGCCGACGACACAGCCGAAGAGGTACTCAGCTATCAATTTGACCAACAAGGCAATTGGAAAGAGGATCTCGTAGAGTGGGGAACACCCGAAAAGACGGTTAATGATAAACAATTTTGGCTAGCTTTTAATCTCTGCATTTCACGCCTACCTCCACGCATGGCAGATCTGTTATTCTTACGTGCTGTGGATGGTTTGGCAACACAAGAATGCTGTTCCCTATTAGGTTTTGAATCAGAAAACCAACTCTGGGTGACACTTTCGCGAACACGCGCAAAATTAAGACTGTGCTTAGACACCCACTGGTTTAATAAGGTTTAGTATATGTATCAATGTAAAGAAATCACTCAATTTACCTCACAGGAAATGGATGCTAAATTACCGTGGCTAACACGCATGGAAATGAAGTTGCATTTATTAATGTGTAAAAACTGTCAACGTTATGCCCAGCAATTACGCTTTATCAATAAGGCGCTAGTCAATTTGGAGGTGCATCCTACTACAGCCAATAGCCAGCTATCCAAGCAGGCTAAGCAGCGTATTGCGCAGAGTATACAAGAGCTAGAGAAAGAATAGTGTGATTGATGGGCACGGGATAAAGCCCCTTTGCCCATCCTACGCAGTATAATACCTGCTGTCCCGTGTTTTGTGGTAGCTAAACACCGTATCATTGGCGGTTAATACTATCCAATTCTAAAGATAATATCCTCTTTACTAATCATCATCCCTAGACATTGGCTTAGCAGGAATGGGTAATAAAGGCACATGATATGATTGTAAAATCTGCTCAATCGCTGGCTGATTTTTATGTATCAACTTATTCAGTTGTGCTTTACGTGCATTGTCACCGTAACGTACACCCATGGCCATAGAATAATCAAACTTCATATTTAAAGCAGACTTCATGGTCAACATCTTATAGGCATCAGGGTTTTTAGTGACAATATCCCCTGCCATCGGCCCCCATAAAATAACCATATCAATTTTTTCCAGCTCTAACTCACGCTGTATCATCATGGTAGTGTTATTTTCATCATCCCCCGTCATGGTTTGATACGGAACACCTTGATCTAATAAACCACTATTTTGTAGCCATGTAGTACCAGGCCCACGGTCAAACATGGCAATTTTTAAACTGTCTTGTTTCGCTAACGGTAATGAACGTAATTGCTCAGGAATGGTGATATTATCCCAGCCCCGCCCTTTGGCAATTAATAATACATACGTAGAATGATAATAAGAGTCCGTGGTTGCCGTGAAATCAAACCCTGCTGGCACACCCATAATCACATCACATTTGTATTGCTCACTGTGTTCATTAATTTTTGATTTTAAAGTATTACGCACAAAGCCTATACGCTGTGGAAACCAATAATACTCGACCTCCTGTCCCAATTGGCTGGCGAATAGTTCAGCTATTTTATTCTCGTAACCGTCTTGTTTTTTACTCGAATACGGAGGGTTTAAGGGATCTGCGCACACTCTGAATTTCTCAACAGCCTGAGCCGTGAATGCAGTTGCACTTAATAATAAAGCAGGAAGTAGTGATTTTTTAAACTGTAACATTGAAAATACCTTGTTATAAAAATTCAGAGAATAAATGGGAAGGTACGCGGTGCGATACCCTACTATAGTGCCTCATATTAAGCTGATAGCCTTTTTAAAAGGCTAAAACACAAACAAAAAAGCCCCGACTAATAAAATTAGTCGAGGCTTTTTCTAAATCAGTTTAAATCTAAACGATTTATTTACCAGGTAGTGCGAATACTGTAAATACGCCACCTAATTTAGTGAACGAACTTAAGCTTCTGTATGCACCAACAGCACCTAGACCTTCAGAGTTTGAATCAGATTCACCTGAATCAAGCCCAGCCGCGATACCGATACCAGCCCAGCCGCCGATACCTGAAAGTACACCAACGTATTGCTTGCCTTTGTAAGACCAAGTGTTTACGTTACCGATGATGCCTGAAGGTGTTTTGAATTTGTACAATTCTTTACCTGTTTTAGCATCAACTGCTTTTAAGTAACCTTCAAGAGTCCCGTAGAATACTACACCACCAGCCGTTGCAACAGAACCAGACCAAACAGAGAAAGTTTCTTTGTTAGACCAAGCAATTTTACCTGTTGTTGCATCATAAGCAGTGAACTGACCTAAGTTAGACGTTCCATCTTCTTTACCAGTTAATACATCTTTACCAGCAGGCATCATAGATAGTGTTGCACCAACGTATGGTTGGCCAGCAGTATAAGATACTTCAAATGGTTCGTATTCCATACATAGGTGGTTACCTGAGATATAGAATAGTTTAGTTTGAGGCGAGTAAGAAACAGGTTGTTGGTTTTTAGCGCCTAATGCAGCAGGACATGTACCTACTGTATTTTCATCTTCACCGTTCGCTTCTGTACTGTACTTAAGATCTAAGACAGGACGACCTGATTTCATATCAATGTGTGTTGCCCAGTTGACTGATTTATCAAATTTCTCAGCAACTAATAACTCACCAGTAACACGGTCTAAGGTGTAACCAAAACCATTACGGTCAAAATGTACC
>WTCM01000108.1 GCA_013138595.1 Methyloprofundus sp.
CTATCGATTGCTACGCGAATATTTAGCCAGTCGAAAAATGTTTTTTGATGATATTCGCGCTTTAACGCGCTATTTTTGTTTTGAAAACTGGCAAAAGCTACTGGAGTTTATGCTCGAACAGCTTGAAATACCACACCCTCAATCGGTTTAGGAATATTTGAAGTCAAAATGAGAATTGCTGTTTACTCTAAGTCTAATCCCAGACTGATATTAAAGCATGCTAAAATGGACAAGATAAATTCTGTATTTTTATAAGGTAGTTAGACACGCGTGTATTCAATTTCTAAACAATTTCACTTTAGTGCCAGTCATGTTCTTGAAGGCTTGCCTGAGGATCACCCTTGTAGTCGTTTACACGGGCACAACTATGTCGTTGAGCTGGTTCTTGCCGCTGAAGAGTTGAATGCGACGGGGTTTGTGGTGGATTATAACGAGCTAGTGGTGTTTAAAGAAATGATTGATAAAACGCTAGATCATCGTCATTTGAATGATGTATTAACAGGTTCAACGACGGCTGAAAGTATTGCTAAGCATCTGTATGATCATGCTAAGAATTTATGGCAAGAAGTGATTTCAGTCAGCGTCAGTGAAACGCCTAAAACTAATGCGACTTATTGCCCTGAAACGTAATGTAAACGTTTTTTTATGCTAAGGAGCGGGAGATTATTGAATTCTCACTCCTCTTAAGGAGAGTACGATATGAACGAACAGGAATATGCAGGTTTTTGGATTAGAACAGGGGCTGCAATGATAGATTCAATATTAATACTTATCATTACTTTGCCAGTACTGATAGCTATCTATGGAGAAGACTATTGGCAAGGCGAATCTTTTTTGCAAGGCTTTTGGGATCTTTTGCTTAGCTATATATTACCAGCCATTGCCGTTCTTATTTTCTGGGTTTATAAATCAGCGACACCAGGAAAAATGGCGACAAAATTAACGATAGTGGATGCAAAAACGGGCGCTAAACCCTCTACACGTCAATTTATAATACGTTACCTTGGCTATTATGTGGCAATGGTTCCATTATTCCTTGGCATTATTTGGGTGGGTATAGATAAGCGCAAACAAGGCTGGCATGACAAGCTTGCAGGGACAGTCGTTATTAGAAGTTATAAATCTGAGCCAGTGACATTTGAAAAGCAAATATAGCCATATTCTCCTCAGCAGATAAAAGGATATAAAATTTAGCATCAAATAATGCGAGCAGTCTGTTTTAAACAAAAATAAAAATAATAATAAGCTTATGCAGCGTAGCAAAGATTTTTCTAATTTACAGTTCTTAAAAGACAGCCTACATCGGTTTTTACCTAACTCTCAGGCAGTTGCCTTAGCGACTATTTTAATTGTCGGGTTTTTCTTGATTACTTCCTTAGCTGATGTATTAATGCCGGTCTTTATTGCGATTGTACTTGCTTATCTATTAGAAGGTGTGGTCAAAAAACTTGAGAAACGATTTGATCGTTTGCCCTCAGTTTTTATTGTTTTTACTTTATTTATGGCGGCATTTAGTTATTTTTTGTTTGGTTTAATGCCGATGTTATACCAACAATTTAAGCAGTTACTGCAACATACCCCCGATATTATTAAAAGTTCTCAAGCTGAAATCTTAAAATTACCTGAAGCTTATCCGCAATTTATATCTGCTGAAAAACTCCGTGAATTAATGCTGGTGATCCAGCAAGAAGCTTTAGAGTATGGGCAGGAGCTACTCAGCCTTTCTGCTTCATCGCTAGTTGGAATTATCAGTGTGCTTATTTATATTATTCTCGTCCCTGTTTTAATTCTTTTTTGTCTCAAAGATAAAAAAGTTTTATTAAAATGGTTTACCCAGTTTATGCCTAGAGATAGATCATTAGCCTTAAAGGTTTGGGAAGAAGTGGATATGCAATTAGGTAATTATATTCGTGGCAAATTTGCAGAAGTCATTATTTTAGGCAGTGCCAGTTATTTATGCTTTTCTTTATTGGGGCTTAATTATGCAGTGCTATTAGCTGTGTTTATGGGGCTATCAGTGATTATTCCCTATGTAGGTGCAACTTTAGTTACCTTTCCCGTTTTAGGTGTTGCCTTTTTTCAATGGGGCTTGGGCGGCGATGAGTTTATGTATATTGTGATTGCTTACTCCATCATACAAGCGATAGACGGCGTGGTTTTAGTGCCTTTACTGTTTTCAGAAGCGGTTAATTTACACCCTGTCGCGATTATTGTCGCCATTCTATTTTTTGGCGGCTTATGGGGATTTTGGGGTGTATTTTTCGCCATTCCTTTAGCCACCTTAGTAAATGCAGTGACATCCGCTTGGCCTAGGCTAGATGATAAAATGCATATCTTTAATATGTAACTTAATCCGCTTATAATAATGAAAAATACGCAACACTTACTGCATATTATGCAGCAACTCAGAGACCCTGAAAAAGGCTGTTCATGGGATAAAAAACAAGATTTTTCTAGTCTTATTCCTTATACCTTAGAAGAAGCGTATGAAGTCGTCGATGCGATAGAGCGCAATGATATGCAAGATTTAAAAGCAGAATTAGGCGATTTGCTTTTTCAAGTGGTGTTTCATGCGCAGCTAGCAGAAGAACAAGGTTTATTTGATTTTGAACAAATAGCGGCAGCAGTCGCGGATAAACTAGAACGTAGACACCCGCATGTTTTTGCAGGTGTTGTGTATGCCAATGAAGCTGAACAAAAGCAAGCTTGGGAAGCATTTAAAGCGTCAGAGCGCGCTGCTAAAGAACAAGAAAATCATACGATTTTATCAGGGGTTGCACAAAACTTGCCTGCCTTAGTACAGTGTAAAAAAATTCAAGACAGAGCCGCTAACCATGGTTTTGATTGGCCTGATGTAGGACCTGTTTATGACAAGGTGTTGGAAGAACTGGATGAAGTAAAAGAGGCATGGGAATCAGGCGATCAAGCACATATAGAAGAAGAAATTGGCGATTTATTATTAGTTGCGGTTAATTTAGCAAGACACATGCAAGTCAATCCTGAGCAGGCTCTGAAAAAAAGTACGCAAAAATTTACTCGACGTTTTGAGTATATAGAGGAAAAAGTTAAGCAGTCTGCACGAGAAGTTAAACAGTGCGAACTCGCTGAATTAGATGACTTATGGAATGAAGCAAAAATAGCTTTAAAGAAAAATCATTAATCAAGAGAGATAAACAAAAGATGTCAACATTTGAAAATGTCACCGTTATAAAGCAAGCGAATATTTATTTTGATGGGAAAGTCAGTAGTCGTACCCTTCAATTTGCAGATGGCACAGAAAAAACCTTGGGTTTTATGTTACCAGGCGAGTATACCTTTAGCACCGCTGCTAAGGAGTTGATGGAAATCATGGCGGGCGAATTAGAAATACTGTTAGAAGGATCGGGCGCATGGCAAAGCATTAGCGCAGGTGAGTCATTTGAAGTCGCCGCTGATTCAAAGTTTGATATTAAAATCAAAACGCCTACAGATTACTGCTGTTCGTATTTTAAATAAGACAATGACAGAACAACGTATTGTTAATATAGAAACCAAGCTGGCTTATCAGGAGGATACGATTAGCCAGTTAAACGATGTTGTCTATCGGCAGCAAAACCAAATAGATGCTTTAGAGCGTCTTACTCAACAACTTTTAGGACGTGTGCGGGATTTGTCCGATGCCGCATCACAAGTAGGTGGCGCGATTGCAGCAGATGAGCGCCCCCCTCATTACTAACGCGCTATGAACAATAAGGAACGTGCACGAAATAAACTCCATAATTTCGGGATGTTATTCCGTGCACGTCCCTAAGTTCTTTTTACGGGTCTCCTTTAGAAGGCTGTTATATGGCATTTGCTTATTCAGTTTAAGTGCCATATTCCCTGTATTTGCAACCGATATTCATGCAGGTCAGCAAATTGCCAGCGAGGTGTGTTCGCAGTGTCATGGCATGCGTCAACCTGCTGGCTTAGGTTTATTCCCTTCTTTAGCAGGGCGAGACCCACGTAGAATTCGTGATGCTTTACGCCAATACCGTAGTAAAAAACGCTTATCACCGATTATGAATAATCTTACGGGCTCTTTGAGCAATAAAGAGATTAATAATATTGCCGCGTATTATTCATGGGTGGAAGTAGGAAATTAAAGGCATTACTATGCAAGGGAATAAAAACTTTTATTGGTTAGCAGGCTTAATGTTGATGATTGCCATCACCACTATGGGGGTTGTTTATGTCGTATTGTGGCAAACGGCGGTTGAACAAAAAAAGGCTGATCTTGTGCATATTGCTCAAAGTCAGGCACGTTTAATTGAAGCGATTGCTCGCTTTGATATGCGTCATAATCGCGTCGATTGGGAAACGCCTATCGGTGAGCGTGGTCCTACCTCTTTATTATCAGAACGTGCAGGTGCCGATACCTTTAGTCAAATTGTCGATGCACATAAGCGCTATGATGGTTTTGGTGTGACAGGTGAAATTGTGATTGCAGGAATAGAAAATAGCCAAATTCTTTTTCTCTTACGTCATGGAAGTGAAATTTTTGAAGAAAATAAATCGATTCCTTTTGAGGGAGAATTAGCCGAACCCATGCGTCGTGCTTTAAGTAATTTATCAGGCACGATGATCGGTTTGGATTATGAGGGAATCGAAGTATTAGCCGCTTATGAGCCTGTGGATGTATTAAATTTAGGCATTGTTGCTAAGATTAATTACTTAGAAGTCAAACAACCTTTTATTAAGGCTGGAGTGATTACCTCGGCGATTAGTTTTGCCATTATTTTACTCGGTGGCTTATTTTTTCGCTTGCTGACCAAGCCTATTGCCAAACATATTGTCGATACCGAAAATAAATTTAAAAATTTAGTAGAAAATATTTCTGAATGGATTTGGGAAATTAACTTAACAGGCGATATTTTATACAGCAGTCCTCAGGCACAAAAGATTCTTGGTTTTAGGGGGGAGGAATATACAGCAAGCAATCTTTTTGAGCTAGTCGGTTTAGCGGATAGAAAAAAAGTCACTGTTATGTTTCAACACTGTATAGGTACTCAGCAACCATTAAGTGCTTTGGAATGTGCTTTTATTCATCAACAAGGAGGGCAGCCTGTTTATATAGAACTGAATGCAGAGCCTGTCTTTGATGCTAAGCATGTTTTAATAGGCTACCGAGGTATTGGGCATGATATTTCAGAGCGTGTGGCGAAAGATCAGCAATTACAATTACATCAAGAAAATTTAGAATTAAGAGTGCGTGAGCGTACTGAAGAATTAGAGCAAATTAATATAGAAATGCGTAATTTTGCCTATATTATTTCGCATGATTTACGTTCGCCCTTAGTCAGTATTACAGGGTTTATAGGTGAATTAGAGGAAGATATTAAGTTAATAGAACAGTCTTTAGTTGGGCAGAATATGGATGCAGAACTTCAAGACGCGGTCGATGAGCGTATTCCTGAGTCTTTGTATTTTATCAATAGTGCCACTGCAAAAATGAATCATTTGATTCAATCAATTTTGACCTTATCTAGGGCAGGGCGACGAGAATTTCAGTTTGCAGCGGTAGACCTTAATTGGGTTGTGCAGCAAAGTTTAGACTCTCTCGCTTATCAAATTGAACAATTTAATGTGTCGGTAGAGCTAGGTGAGTTACCGACCTTAGTCACAGACTCACTGGCAATTGAACAAATTGTCAGTAATTTATTAGGAAACGCTTTAAAATACTTATCAACTGAGCGCGATGGGCTGATTAAAATTTATGCAGAACACTCTGCACAGCAAACGATTATCCATATAGAAGATAATGGTAGAGGTATTGCAGAAGCAGACTTGCCGCATATTTTTGAATTATTTAAACGAGTGGGTAAACAAAACGTCACAGGAGATGGAATGGGCTTAACCTATGTGCAAACATTAGTGCGCCGTTTAGGAGGAAAAATTACGTGTACCTCGACATTCTCTGTGGGGAGTCAATTTAGTTTTTCAATCATGAATAGAGAGCAGTCTGACGCTAATGAACAGTGAGCTAAGCATTATACTCGTTGATGATGAGCCAGCACACAGCGCGTTAGTGCGACGTAATTTAATAAAGGCTGGAGTCTCTAATCCTATTGTGACGCTAGAATCTGGACAGAAATTATTGAATTTTATTTTTGCTAGGGAAGAGCATGAAAACCAGCCTATCCCAGAAAAAATATTGATTTTATTGGATATTAATATGCCAGGGTTGCATGGAACAGAGGTGTTAAAAACGCTAAAATCTAACCCGTTGACTCAACATATCCCGGTTATTATGTTAACTACCAGTGATGATCCTACGGAAATCAATAGTTGTTTTCAATTAGGCTGTAATGCTTACTTAGTTAAACCCGTAGAGCATCATCAATTTGTTGAAAAAATACAAGAAGTGGCACATTTTATTACTTTGACTCAAATTCCCAGTGTTGTGATATGACGAATTTAACCACTATTCTTTATCTGGAAGATGATATTCCACTTGCCAATTTGGTCAAAAGAAAGTTAAAGCGAAAGGGCTTTCAGGTAGAGCTTGTGGTTGACGGTTTAGAGTGTGTGGCAAGTATTCAAGAGCAGCCCGTTGATGTGTTGATTGTGGACTATCATACACCTAGTTTAAATGGCTTACAGGTACTTAAAAAACTACAAGCGCTGAATAAAATGCCCGCCAGTATTATGGTGTCAGGCAGCAATGACATACAAATTGTGATTGAGGCAATGAAACTAGGCTGTTCTGATTATGTGATTAAAGAGATTGATAATTATTTTGATTTATTACTGGTTAGTATCGAAAATGTACTAGAAAAGAAACGCTTAGTAAGAGAGAAACAATCTGCTGAAAGAGAGTTGATTAAGAGTAATCAAGATTTACAACGTGCGCAAAAACTCGCCAAAGTAGGTAGTTGGGAATATTACCCAAATGAAAAGTCAGCCGTTTGGTCAGAGCAAGAGTATATTAATTTTGCTTGTCCACACCACCTAAGCCCCACGTACCAACGCTACAGTCTCTATATACACCCAGAAGATAAAGACAAAGTTGAGTACTATAATGCGCAACTGTTAGACAATAAAAAGCCTGTTGATATAGATTTTCGTTTACAGTTTGAAGATGGCAGCATTCGTTATTTACATACACACACAGAAGTAGACCTTGATGTGCAAGGTGATATTGAGCGTATTTTTGGTATTAGTAAGGATATTAGTACCGAAGTAAAAGCCGCTGCAAAACTAAAACAAGCCGCGACTGTTTTTAATAGCACAACCGAAGCTATTTTTGTCACTGATGCAAATAATAAGATGATTTCTATTAATC
>WTCM01000236.1 GCA_013138595.1 Methyloprofundus sp.
CCTTGCTTAATCATTATTATCACTTGTTGATTTCTCGTCTTCATTAAAATGGGCGGCTGATTATTCAACATAGTCAGTACTAATGCAGCCACATTAAGCCCTAAAGCTTGCTCAATTCCTGCATAAGAGCTGGTTAATCGAGGGTTTATTTCTAAAATCAAAGACTCACCCGTTGCTGTTTGAATAAAATCGATACCGACATAGCCAAATAAATCAGGAATAGCCTCGGCTATTTGTTGACAAAGTTGCTGATAAAAAAAACTTTTTTCTAGTTGCACATTCACCACACAGCTCAAAAGTTCAAATTGCTGCTGCTCAAGCTGCATGATTTGTTCGTTACAACATATAAAATAGGCATCCCCTTGATAAAACAAACAAGATAAACTCAAGACTTTACCTGCAATATAAGGTTGTACACTATATCGCTGCTCTTGTTTCAGTTGAGGTAAAAGCGCTTTCCAATGCTGCTCTGACTCCAGAAAATAAACGCCCTCACACCCTACCGAGTTATTTAATTTCAGTACACTAGGGCACGTTATATTAAGCGCTTTATCCAGCAGTTGAGTGGGTACACTAGCGATATCAGCCCTTTGTAAAAGCTCAAAGCAACTAAATTTATCTTGGCAAATTTTAACGCCCATTTCTCCTGTATTGGCTAAAAGCTTGCCTTGAGCTGTAAAAAAATGACACCAAAAAGCAAGTATGCCATCCGTTTCAGGTGCGATAAGCCACACCACGTCATAATTATCTTGCTCAGCAGACAATAGCACTTCAAGCTCTACTGCTTCACTCACCATCAAATAATGCAAATCAGCACGATCAATCGCAAGTCGCTCATCCTGTAAAACTAATAATTTATGCTCAGGCAATACCCCTAAATCAGCCAGTAATGCATGACGCATTAAACGCCCTTCTTGCAATAATGACTCAGGAATTGCTTGTGTAGCAAAGCCACCGCCGGTAATAAACTCAAAAACTAAAATACGCATAAAACCTGATATTCCCTTTCCCATCCTAACAATAGTGTTAATATGACCTTTTTACTCCTAACACGTACATCATCGGAATTTTCAAACTGTGCAAATTATTCCAGTTATTGATATAAAAAGGGGGCGCGCTGTACTCGCCAAACAAGGTGATAGACAGAACTACCAAGCCCTATCCACCCCTCTTTGTTCTTCCAGTCTAGTAGATGATGTGATCGATGCCTATTTAAGCCTCCATCCATTTCCTCAAATTTACCTTGCAGACCTAGATGCCTTAATGGGAACAGATGATAACCAACAACTGATTCACTTAACAGCAAAAAAATATCCTCAATTAAACTTTATCGTTGACTCAGCTCTGCTCAATATTAATAATACGCCTAACAATATCACAGCTGTGATCGGCACAGAGTCTGTTGATAAACAACAATTAAGCCTCATTAAACAGCAAGCGATTAATTTTATTTTATCCTTAGATTTTTGCGCACAAAATCAGCCAATGGGAGATAGCAGTCTACATCACTCCCCCCACTTATGGCCTAAAAAACTCATTATTATGAGCTTAGCTTTAGTGGGAAAAAAATCAGGGCCCGAACTACTTAAGCTACAACATTACCGCCAATCATATCCTGAGCATGATATGATTGCAGCAGGTGGAATTCGTGGTGTAGAAGATCTCATTCAACTAAAAAATCTAGGAATTCAACAGACTTTAGTCGCTAGCGCTTTGCACTCAGGCACACTAAAAACTGCAGATATACTCAGCATCTGCAAGTAGGACCTATACAGCAAACTTAGTTTTAAAAACCGCAAAACGCATCACACTTTTCAATACAAAAAGTCCATTACAATGAAATTATGTGATATAAATCACATGAAATACAGGGTTTTTATTTTTAATGACCAAGGGACTTACGACAATGACACTCACTATGACAAGACCAGACGACACCATTGATTTGCATGGCAAGCATTACACTCTACAAACTATCAGCAAAGAACCTGATGAATATATACGCTTAGCAGCAGCAAACGAAGGGTTTGCATTAAGTAAACTAATTCACGACAAATCTGTTCTCGTGCGTTCATCCATTGCCAGAATAAAATATGGGCATGAATTTCTCTTAGCTGATAAAAATTGGCGCGTTAGAGCAACGGTCGCAAAGTACTGTAAGCCTAATTTATTAAAAAAAATGCTTGATGATGAGCACCATTTTGTACGCTATGTCATTGCAAAACGCGGTTTTCATCTGGAACATTTTATCGATGATCCTGATGAAGAAATTGCTGACTTAGCACGTTACGAGTTAAGTCAAAAAAAAACAGCTTAAGTCGTTAAGCGCCGTTCAACTCTGATTAAGTCCTCTTCCGTATCAATACCCGCCTCAGGCGCGGTAGCGACTTTAGCGACTAATATTTTCTCTCCTTCCCAGAGAATCCGTAATTGCTCAAGCATTTCGATGCTTTCTAATTCAGAAGGTCGCCAGCGCACGTAATCTTGTAAAAAACTCACTCTATAGGCATAGATACCAATATGTCTTAAATAAGTTTCATCTCCTGCTGCGCCAGGAAAACCATCCCTATCCCATGGAATAGCCGCACGACTAAAATACAAAGCATAATCACGCTTATCTAAAACTACTTTCACCGCATGTGGGCTAAAAATCTCCTCTAAATCAGATATTTTAGCAGCCAGCGTGGCAATACCGGCAACACCCTGTGCAGCAAGTGACTCAGCCACTAAGCGTATATAGTCAGCAGGAATCAAGGGTTCGTCGCCTTGCAAATTAACAATAATATCCTGATCATCCCACTGTAAGGTTTTTGCCACCTCAGCTAATCGCTCAGTACCACTATTATGCAAAGGGCTAGTCATCAGTGCCTCAAAGCCATAACTTTGCACCGACTGCTGAATTCTGACATCATCCGTTGCCACTACAATCTGCGCAGCTCCCGCCTCTCGTGCACGATCACAGACATGGTGCACCATCGGTTTGCCTGCAATTTTTAATAAGGGCTTACCTGGCAAACGACTCGACGCATATCTTGCAGGAATCACAACCTTAAAAGTACCCGTCATTTTAACGCGGCTAACTCTTCATCATTTAAACTTCTAGCATCCACTTCAAGCATCACAGGAATACCATCACGCACAGGAAAAGCAAGACGATCTGCTTTGCAAATCAATTCCTGTGCATTTTTAGCGTAGATTAAAGGGCTTTTGCAGATAGGGCAGGCTAGAATTTCTAATAATTTATGATCCATGACACTCTTAATAAATAGTAATTGTTTGTTCAAACAATCTATTTTACGCTATATTCATTAATTTTCTTGAACCACTTCACACTTTTCTATTTTTACTAGCATTTACTCCCAATGAGTGATAAAATTTTAATTATGTTTAACTTATGGAGTCTCGCATGACAAGTTCATTAGCCTTACCTATCATATTAACGTCTGAGAATTTCGATTCTTACCTCAATGTAGTGGGTCAAACTAATAAATTAAATGCAGAACAAGAACGTGAGCTCGCCTTACTCTACAGGGATCACGAAGATCTTGATGCTGCAAAGCAATTAGTGATGGCAAACCTGCGTTTCGTAGCCCATGTTGCACGTGGCTACAATGGTTACGGCCTAGCCATGAACGACATCGTTCAAGAAGGCAATATCGGATTAATGAAAGCGGTTAAACGCTTTAATCCTGATGTTGGCGTACGTCTGGTTTCTTTTGCTGTTCATTGGATTCGTGCAGAAATTCACGAATATGTGATTAAAAACTGGCGGATTGTTAAAGTAGCCACCACTAAGTCACAGCGTAAAATATTTTTCAACTTAAGAAAATCTAAGAAAAAGATAGGCTGGCTATCTAAAGCAGATGCCGAAGCAATTGCAGAAAACCTCAATGTAGACCTTAAAACGGTTTACGAAATGGAAACACGCTTAGACGGTAAAGACATGGCTTACGACTTGCCAGAATCCGATTCTTCTGATGAGGCTTATAATGCACCTGTTTCTTATTTACAACAACATGATGCAGACCCTGCTTTATTATTAGAAAATTCTGACTGGAAAGCTCATAAAGAGTCATTATTAAGCAGCGCGATGCAAGACTTAGACGAGCGCAGCCAAGATATTGTGGCAAGTCGCTGGTTAAGCGAAAAAAAGCTGACTCTGCACCAATTAGCAGAGCGCTACAATGTATCTGCTGAACGCATTAGGCAATTGGAAAAAAATGCCATGAAAAAACTAAAAGGTGCCGTCAGTATATCCATGTAGACTCGCCTTTCGCCCCATCCAAGCCTGTTATTTGCTGAGCAAATAACAGGCTTTTTTATGCTCCATAAAAAAAACTTCCCTCCCCCTAAGGAATGAGAATTCAATAATACCCGCTCCTTAGCAAACCCAGCCTTCCATTACACAAATTAACTTAAGCATTTTTAAAGCGACCTTGACTATATTTTGCTAAAATACGCAGAATTTCTTTACTACTTACCTACCCTATCATCATGTCCAATTTCTCACTGACCGCTATCTCACCTATTGACGGCCGCTATGCCAGTAAAGTTGAAGTATTTCGCCCTATTTTTAGTGAATATGGATTAATTCGTTTTCGCGTACAGGTGGAAGTGCGTTGGTTACAAGCTTTAGCTCAACATAGCCAGATTACCGAAGTACCTGCTTTTAGCTCTGAGGCAAACCAAGCCTTAAATACCATTATCAGTGATTTCTCTGAAGCAGATGCGCAACGTGTAAAAGATATAGAGCGCACGACTAATCATGATGTTAAAGCGGTAGAGTATTTTCTAAAAGAAAAAATTTCCGACAATAAAGAGCTCCATGCGGTCAGTGAATTTATTCACTTTGCCTGTACCTCCGAAGATATTAACAACCTGTCTTATGCCTTAATGCTTAAAGAAGGACGTGCGGCTATTTTGCCACAGATCACCGACTGCATTGACGCACTTAAGACCCTAGCAACCGATAATGCTAGTCAACCGATGCTATCACGTACACATGGGCAGTCAGCCAGCCCTACGACAGCAGGCAAAGAGTTTGCCAATGTAGTCGCGCGTATGTTGCGCCAAAAAGACCAATTCGAGGCAGTAGAAATTTTAGGTAAAATCAATGGCGCAGTGGGCAACTATAATGCTCATGCCGTGGCTTATCCTGAGATAGATTGGCAAGATTTTTCTAAAAACTTTGTGCAGTCTTTAGGTTTATTTTGGAATGCTTATACCATTCAAATCGAGCCACATGATTATATTGCTGAATATTTCCACGCGCTTTCGCGCTTTAATACCATTTTATTAGATTTTGACCGCGATATTTGGGGCTATATCTCACAAGGCTTCTTTAAACAAAAAACCATTGCAGGTGAAATTGGCTCGTCAACAATGCCGCATAAAGTCAATCCGATTGATTTTGAAAATTCAGAAGGTAATATTGGTCTGGCAAATGCTTTATTTCATCATCTAGCTGAAAAACTACCTGTTTCGCGCTGGCAGCGTGATTTAACCGATTCAACGGTGTTACGTAATATCGGCGTAGGGATTGCCCATACCAGTATTGCAATTCAATCCACTCTAAAAGGTATTTCAAAATTAGAAACCAATGCCGCTGTGATGGAAGCAGATTTAGACGCAAACTGGGAAGTATTAGCTGAACCAGTACAAACGGTGATGCGCCGTTATGGTATTGAAAAGCCTTATGAGAAATTAAAAGAACTGACGCGAGGTCAACGCATTACTGCAGCAGATATGCAGGTCTTTATTGAAAAACTAGAGTTGCCTGACGAAGCAAAACAAGCCTTAATCGCCTTAACCCCTAGGCTTTATACAGGTTATGCCGAACAACTTGCCAGCGAAATTTAAGCCCTAAAAATGATAAGGGAGTGTTACTCTCTTATCCTTTATACTCCGCGGGATGCAAGGATGCCTCCAAAATCAAACACTATTGCCTTGCATTTTAAAGGTATCAACCTACAAATAATAAGTTCCTGTGAATAAGACCTATAAAACCTCCTCTGGCTCAGCATTTCCTGGTGGCTCACGTTTAAAAAGTAATGGTGTCAATTTTTCCATTTTTACGCGCCATGCAACCGAAGTCGAATTACACCTTTATGATAGCGCGACTAGCTTAGAACCTTTTCAAATCATTGAGTTGAACGAACACCTTAATAAAACTTTTTATTCTTGGCATGTTCATTTACATGATTTACCTGCAGGCACTTGGTATACATGGCGCATGGATGGCCCCACAAATACCGAAGAAAGTGGCTTAAGCTTTGATAAAGAAAAGCACTTACTAGATCCTCTTGCCCATGCGATCAGTGATAATCTTTGGCAGCGTGAAAAGGCCTGCATCCCAGGTGACAATGGGCATACGGCGATGCGTAGTTTGGTGGTTGACGACCGCTATGACTGGGAAGGCGATAAAACCTATGCCTTAAAAAGTGAAGAAGCGATTATTTATGAGCTACATGTCGGTGGGTTTACTCGCAATGGCTTATCAAGAACCCAAAACCCTGGGACTTTTTCTGCACTGATTGAAAAGATTCCTTACCTTAAAAGCTTAGGTATTACTCACGTTGAGTTACTACCTGTAATGGCCTTTGACGAACAAGATATTCCACGCGGAACAGCCGCACTGGGGCTTAAAAATTATTGGGGCTATAGCACGCATAGTTTTTTCAGCCCTCACCCAGGTTATTGCGTCACTCCCGAAGATGGCACACAAATCCAGGAGTTCCGCGATTTAGTCAAAGCTCTGCATAAAGCCGACATCGGCATTATCATGGACGTGGTGTTTAACCATACTTCAGAAGCAGGTGCAACAGGGCCTATTATCAATTTCAGAGGCATCGGTAGCAATATCTTTTATCACTTAGATGAAAATGATAAAAGTAAATACCGTGATTACACGGGCTGCGGAAATACGGTCAATGCCAACCACCCTGTGGTAGCTAACTTTATTATCAGCTGCCTAGAATACTGGGTACGCGAAATGCACGTAGATGGTTTTCGTTTCGACTTGGCAAGCGCTATGGCTAGAGGTGAAAAAGGGGAAGTATTACAAGAGCCGCCTGTCTTATGGGGGATTGAACTCTCAGAACAACTTGCCAAAACGAAACTGATTGCAGAAGCATGGGATGCCGCGGGCTTATATCAGGTGGGGAGTTTTCCTGGTTATCGCTGGGGCGAGTGGAATGGTAAGTACCGTGATGTGATGCGTCAATTTATCCGTGGTGACAGAGGCATGGTCTCTGAGGTAGCAACACGCATGGGTGCAAGTAGTGACCTTTACCAACATCAAGGACGCTTACCTGTTAATAGCATTAATTTCATTACTTGCCACGATGGTTTTACACTGAATGATTTAGTCAGTTATCACAATAAACATAACCTAGCTAATGGTGAAGATAATCGTGATGGCTGCAATCACGATATGACCTATAACTGCGGTGCTGAAGGCGCAACAGATAATGAATATATCATTGCCTTACGTAGAAAGCAGGTCAAAAATAGCTTTGCAATACTGCTATTAAGCCAAGGCGTGCCTATGTTACTGGCTGGAGATGAAGTACTCAATACTCAGGATGGTAATAATAACGGTTACTGTCAAGATAACGATCTAACATGGTTTGACTGGAGTTTAACCGAGAAAAATGCAGATATGTTGCGCTTTGTGCAACAAATGATTGCTTTACGTAAACGTCATCGCAGCTTAAAACGTAGACGCTTTTTAACGGGAAAAAAATTCAGTGAGCGCCCTATTGCTGATATAAGCTGGCATGGAATTGAACTAGACCAACCACAATGGCAAGACTCAGATGCTCAGGTTCTAGCCTTTACTTTAGCGGCGATAGAAGAAGATGAAAAAGACCTGCATGTGATTCTGAATATGTCAGACAATCAATATGACATGCAATTACCTAAGATTGAAGAACAACGCTGGCATTTAGCCATTAATACGGCATTAGACTCTCCTAATGACAGTGTGCCACCTGCGTTGCAAGTACCGACTGAATCATTCAGTTATACGGTACAGGCTAGATCTGTGGTTGTTTTTGAGAGCTAAATAACGAGAAAACAACAATACAATCTGATTAGTGAAAAGTGGGTTAGCCTGTAGTATTAACATTTAAGCAGCCTAGCCCTTACCGCACTGCCATTAAGTTAATAAATAAACCAATAAAATCATAATCTTGAAACTAAATATACACTGTAGGATGGGTAGAACGGTGTGCCTATTTTTTAGGCACGCAGTGAAACCCATCAGCGGGCGTTATATTTTAATATAATACAATAGGCATACGTCATGTTATAGTTCCTCTATGAAAAATTATAACTGGAATCGGAAGAAAAATGAAATCCTGAAATTAGAACGAGGGATCTCATTTGAAGAAATTATCTTCCATATTGGAAATGGTGATGAGCTGGATGTATTCCCACATCCAAATGATGTACGTTACCCAAATCAAATGATTTCAGCTGTAGTGGTTAAAAGTTATGTTTATCTAGTTCCCTATGTAGAATCTGAAAATGAAATATTCTTAAAAACCATCATACCCAGCCGTAAGGCAACGAAAAAATATATTGGAGAATGATTATGGTTAAATTTACCTTAGATGAAGAAGAGCAAGAGATTCTAAATGCATTTGAATCAGGAGAACTCAAGTCTATTCCAAACGTAAGAGATGAAATAAAAAAACATAAGCAAATTTCAGTAGCTACATTTAAAAAAGATAAAAGAATTAATATTCGTATTGCTAATCGAGACCTTTCTGAACTTCAAAAGTTAGCATTAGTTGAGGGAATTCCTTATCAAACGTTTATCACTAGTATCTTGCATAAATTTGCAGATGGTAAATTTATAGAAAAACAAATTTAATTGTTTTATTGGTCGTATTCTTGGCATTAAGGATATTATTGGCTTTCACGGCGATACAGTGAAAGAATTAAAAACTGCATTCTATGAATCAGTAGATGATTATAATCAGGCTTGCAAGGCAATAGGGAAAAAACCACAAAAACCTTATTCAGGAAATTTAATGTTACGCATTCCTCCTGAAGTACATGCAGCCGTTGCAACAGCTGCTGAAGTTCATGGTATGAGTATAAATCAATGGGCTTCTGATGCACTTCTGAGAGAGTCGGAATTACATTTTTAAAAATGATGTAAAACTAAAATGCTAAGAGGGATAGGAAGGGGTTTCTATCTCCTCCCTCCCACATCACCCAGCATGCGGGTCCGCACTGGGCGATTACCAAGAGTGCCGGACCGTAGTCAGACCAATGAATATTAAGCAAACCGTTAATTTTGATTGTGGATTTCACTAATCCATCAACGCGCCTGTTAACTCTTAAGGCTGCCGGTCGGCCGCAACTGAGCACAAAGCCTGATGGGTGGTTTCCTCTCTTGGCTTCAGGCCTTCGCTTCATCAAAGAATCCACTACTATGCCGTCTGCTGACTTCTGCCCAATCACCTCATGCATTACTACATGAAGCGCTACCACCGGTTGATGATC
>WTCM01000129.1 GCA_013138595.1 Methyloprofundus sp.
AGCCACCTTTATAGGTTTTCTTTAAATTTTTGATAGATAAGGCTTTCAATGTGATTTTATCCAAGTAATGCTAAAGCAAAGCAGTGAATACTTAACCTAGGTCGAAAAATGCGGTACATTAGGCAAAATTACTACCTAATAATGTGCAAAAAAGAGTTTGAATTTTAGCAGATAACTTAATAATAATTAAAACAAATGACTACCACTAGCGAACAAAAAACAGCCCCCGAACTGGTTGCGGCTGTCGATTTAGGCTCAAATAGTTTTCATATGATTATTTGTAGCATTAATGATGGCTCTATTAAAACCATTGATCGTTTAAAAGAAATGGTGCGATTAGCCTCGGGGCTGAATCGTAAGAATGTATTGGATCAAGCCACTCAGAAACGTGCCTTAGCGTGTTTAGAGCGCTTTGGGCAACGCATTCAAAGCTTCCCTAAAGCGAATGTACGTATTGTGGGCACGAATACCCTACGTACCGCTAAAAATGCGGAACAATTTATTCAGAAAGCTGAAAAAGCCATTGGTCATCCCATTCATATTATTTCAGGTATAGAAGAGGCGCGTTTAGTTTATCAAGGCGTGGCACATAGCCTACAAAGTAATGCCAATCGTCGTTTTGTGATGGATATAGGGGGGGGGAGTACTGAGTATATTATTGGTACAAACTCTACACCTGGACAAAAAGACAGTTTACGTATGGGCTGTGTCACAGTCAGCCATCGTTTTTTTGCCAAAGGTGATATTAGCCCTGTCGCATTTAGTCGCGCGGTTGTTTTTGTTAACCAACAACTTAGACCCTACAAAAGCCTGTTTAATCATAAAAACTGGGATGAGGCCATCGGAGCGTCGGGGAGTATTCGGGCAGTTCGTAAAGTCTTATTAGCAACAGAATGGAGTCATGGTGGCATTACCATGGAAGGCTTGGAAAAGTTAAAAAAACATATTTTAAGCTGCCAGCATATTTCCGAGCTCGACCTGCCTGATTTAGATCCCGAACGTTTGCCTGTGTTTGTCGGCGGTTTTGCGGTGCTTTATGCCACCTTTAAAACCTTAAATATTAGCACCATGAGCGTTTCTGATGGGGCTTTGCGGGAGGGCTTAATTTATGATTATTTAGGCTCCATGTTTAATCATGACGTACGCTCCGAAACAGTTCAGCTATTGAGCGCGCATTATCATACCGACACCGAACAAGCAGCGTTAATTAAAAGTACCGCCTTAGAGATGCTCACTCAACTTAAACCCTTTATTGGGCCGCAATATAAAGTGATGGCGCAATATCTTAGTTGGGCGGCAGATTTACATGAGATTGGGCGTAATATTGCACATAGTCAATATCATAAACATGGGGCTTATGTGATTAAAAATGGCGATTTAGCGGGTTTCTCACAACAAAATCAAGACTTACTCTCTGTCTTAGTGTTGGCGCATCGGCGTAAAATCCCTACTAAAAAGCTAAAGAAATTACCGCCACCATGGAATAAAGAGGCTATTTATATGGTAATTTTACTGCGACTAGCCGTCATTCTTTTACGTAATCGTAGCGATACGGCTTTACCCGACTTTAAAATTAATTTAAGCCACAAAAAATTAAGTTTAGCATTCCCTCAAGGCTGGTTAGATGAAGCACCGTTAACTCAAGCGGATTTACAACAAGAAGCGGACTATTTAAAGAAAATTAAATATACCTTACGGCTTAGCTAAAACTTATGCTGCTTCTGCTACGGTCTATTTTATATGTGATTGGTATTCCTGCTTTGGTGCTTGCGGTTTTTATTGCTTTTGCCACGAGTAATATTAATAGCAATATTCCTAAATGGCAGTTAAGCAGTCATGATATCCAGCATGCGGAAGATATTCTGCATACCAGCCAAAAAGCGACCAGCAAATTTGTCGTACTGGATTTAACCGAGCGTGATTTAAATATTGCCTGTGCTTATTTGCTCAACCGCTATACCGATAGTCAGTCGCTGGTTAAGATCAGTGATGAGCATATTGCTTTTACGCTGCAATTAAGCTTGCCGGATAATTTATTTGGGCTATATCTACCCATAAAGTTCCAATTACATTTTCCCTCGTTTCGCACCCCTAAAATCAAAAATCTACAACTAGGAAAAATTATGATTGCCGATATTTATGCGGGTCTGTTGATAGAAAATGTGATTAAACATACACGCTTAAATCAGTATTTAGAATTACTAGGCAAAAATATCAAAGCGATACAGCTGCACTCTCAACAGCTACATATTACTTATCAGCGCATGATTGCTATTAATCATACCGTGGCAACAAAGTCTGATAATAGCGAGACGGATACGGATGCCTTGCGAAAATACCAAGAAGTGTTAAATACCGTCTTAAACCGGCATGACCCTAAGTGGTTACTCTCATTAAATGATGTGTTACAGCCTTTATTTCAACTGGCCAAGCAGCGCTCTAGCGTAGACACTGCGATTGCAGAAAATCGTCTCGCTATTTTTGTCGCAAATCGCTATGTCAATCGCTACCCAAAGCTAACAAAAACTGATGCATCCTTACAATATCCTGTGTATTTGTATAGGCGCGCAGATATGGCACAGCATTTTATGTGGTCGGCAACCTTATCCGCAGTAGGGGGGAGTCAATTAGCGCAAATGATTGGTTTAGAAAAGGAACTGAGTGATGCAAAAACAGGTAGCGGCTTTAGTTTTATAGATCTAGCGTCGGATAGAGCAGGGATCCATTTTGGTGAGCAAGCGATCAAATCGCCACAACATGCGCTAAAAATGCAGCATAAAATGGCTAAGATTCAGCATTACAAAGCATTTATGCCTAGTGTAGGTGACTTACCTGAAAAGCTGAATGAAGCTGCGTTTAATGCACAATACCAGTCTGTTTATAGCCAAAAATATCAGTTGTTATTAAAAAAGATAGACCAGCGGATTGCGAATAGCGAAGTTTATCAGTAAAAGAAGAACAGCCTCTCTCTTAGATCTAAATTATTACTTGCTTATCTTGCACAATATACTGTAAATTTTACGCTTTATTATCAATATACAAGGAAAATAGATGTCCAAAATAATGCTTCGCAGTTTTGTGTTTTTAATTTTTTGCCTAAGCTCCAGCTTATCAATGGCGGCAGAGGAAGGAATCGCTTCTTATTATTCGGATGTATTCCAAGGTAAAAAAACAGCGAGTGGAGAAAAGTATGATAAAAACAAACTGACTTCTTCACATAAAACACTGCCTTTTGGAACCAAGGTTAAAGTCACTGATTTAAAAAATAATAAGTCTGTGATTGTGACCGTTAATGACCGTGGTCCCTTCAGTAAAAAACGCATTATTGATTTATCTCGTGCCGCAGCCCAAAAAATAGGCTTAATTGACGCAGGGATTAGCCGCGTTAGGCTAGATATTATTAAATAATTTATGTCGTCGATCGAGCGACACATTTAAGGCGGGATAAGCCGAAAGGTACGCAATGCGATACCCTACGATAATGTCCCGTGTTAAGTGGGTAACTTGAAATTTTCACGATGAAAGTCGTCATTAGCTCCCCCCATATAAATATCTCCATGCCTTATATCTGTCCTATTTGCCAACAAACGCTGAACTTGCACGAAGCCTCTAAGGGCTATTACTGCACGAATAAACACCATTTTGATCTAGCCAAAGAAGGCTATTTAAATTTACTACCTGCACAGCATAAAAATTCTAAAGAACCAGGCGATAGTCGAGCCATGATGCGTGCACGGCGCAATTTTTTAGAAGCAGGTTTTTATCAGCAAATGGCTAAGGCACTGACGCAGATTATCGATACCCATAGCAATACTGAAGCCAAAACCCATATTCTTGATGTAGGCTGTGGTGAAGGTTATTACAGTCGCCAAGTTGAAGAACATTCAGCGCACAGTGAGCAATTGGAACTGCATGGTATCGATATTGCTAAAAATGCCATTTTTGCCGCCGCAAAAAAACAAGAAAATGCAAAATTTATTGTCGCCAGCAGTAAAAGTATGCCTTATGCCAGCGAATATTTTGATTTATTATTTCGCGTCTATGCGCCTTCTAGTGATAAAGAAATCACCCGACTACTAAAACCCGAAGGCTTATTATTAACCGTCACACCAGGACCGCGCCATTTATGGCAGCTCAAAGAATTTATTTACAAAGACGTAAAAGAACATGCTGTTGAAGCAGTACTTCCGCCTCATTTTACAAAAATAGAAAGCCAAAGAGTGAGCTATACAATACAGCCAGACCCAGAGCAACGTATGGCTTTATTGCAAATGACTCCTTTTGCATGGCGCGCCAAAGGCGATGCATTAAATAAAATTCAGCGCAGTCATGGCTTAGAGATTGAAGTGGACTTTATTCTAACGCTAGCGAGAAAAGAAGAGTTGTAAGTTTAGCTACTTTTAAACGACTTAATTAAACCCTTTATCAAAATATTATTTTTGGAAAACCTATATGACCGATACCAGTATCAGCGAATCAGTACAAAATTATTACGGACAAGTTTTACAGTCTAGTGACGACTTAAAAACTAGTGCTTGCTGCACTTTAGACTCTGTACCTGTGCATTTACGCCCTTTATTAGCTGATTTACACCCCGAAGTCGTGGCGCGCTATTATGGTTGTGGCACACCGTTACCCCCTGCTTTAAAAGGCGCAACCGTGTTGGATTTAGGTTGTGGTACTGGGCGTGATTGTTATTTGCTTTCCCGCTTAGTCGGTGAATCAGGTAATGTGATTGGTATTGATATGACCGAAGAGCAACTTGCGGTCGCACATGAATACCGTGATTGGCATGCCGAACGCTATGCTTATGC
>WTCM01000075.1 GCA_013138595.1 Methyloprofundus sp.
ATAGGAATACCTACATTCTTCTAGCGCTCTAAAATAGCTCTCATAACTACTCACTTTTCTCCCCTGTAGCATAAATTCTGCAGGGTATTCCGTCTCTAAACTTGCATCCCATTGCCCACCGATAATTTGACAATCATCAGCGACCACGCGTTTGATACGCTGGATAGATAACTCAGTTGAGCCTAACTGGTATTGCCATAAGAATTTAACCTGTTGCTGTTTATCCACCGCTAGCAGGCGTAAACGCTGATTAGAAATCACCAGCCATAGGCTTTTATAGTGTAGTAAGGAAAATTCTTTCTCTATGACTATATCGGTGTAAATAAATTGCGGCACTTCTTCGCTCTGCATAGAGGCCAATATAGATCGGGCAAGAAACGGTTTTAAACTTTTTTCTGGCGAGCCTGCACTCAATCTATTTTTTAAAGACTCACGGTCATTTTTATCTTGTTTTAGGGGAATATCCAGTGCTAATCGTTGCTCCAGATGTTTACGCCAAGTATTGATGCGCTTAAGATTAACAGGCGTTTTATCAATATAACGCTCGACAAACTCACTTAACTCAGCCGCGATACCTTGCTTATCTGCTGCACTGATAAAGTCATTTGCATAGCTCTCAGGGTGCGCACTTTGTCCTTGTGCCATGCAATGGTAAAGAAAAATGCGGTCATACTCACTACGTAATGTTAAGCCGCTCAGTCGCTGCATTGCCTTAGCCAAAGTATCTGCTGTGACTGGGTTAAATTGCACCACAATATCTGTTAGCTCTAGCGCATAAATCCAATGTTTACTGCGATAGCGTAAGGCGGAGTCACCAAAAATAGTGGTTGCCTGCTCACCTATAATGGCGATCACATCATGCAATAAGCTTAAGGCATATTTTTCTGAGCTTTTTTTAATCACATGCTTGCCTGCTTCAATCGCGGCGGTTTGCGCAATGCCTAAAACAGGATTAGCAATCACTAGCCCTGCGCGAAACATAGGTGTGGCAAAGCTTAAAAAAGGCTCGGCTTTTTTATAATAGCCAAAAGCAGTACTGGATTTTTGTATATATAAATAAGTCTTTCTTAGGTTATAGTCTTTAATATTGACGGGAAAACTATCCACTAATACCAATAATTGCAGAGACATACGGTTTAAAGCACGGAATAGATTTTCTATACTGGTTTCTAAAATAGGATTTTTTGAGTCTGGATGATGTACTCTAGCGACTGCTTCGATTAAATCGACTATATCCTTAAGAATAAGGGCATGATTAATGCTCTCATTTTCCATATATTTTTTATGGATAATTTTATCGAAAATAAGTTTCGCTTGATTATGTAAAATTTCCGCTATTTCTTCATCAAAATACTCATCTGCACTCTCAATTGTTTCCGCTTTCTGGGGTGGGAATTCCACGTATTGTTGATATTGTAAGAGCTGTTGCTTAAGTGCCTTTTCTTTGTTCTCCAAAAGACTTAAGCTTTCTTGGTAAGCGTTTTGTTTGTGCTCTAAATCACGCCGCTGTTCATCTATCAGTGCTTGCTGGTATTGTAGCTTTAAACTTTCGCTGCTTTGTTGACGAAAATTGATAATGAATAAGCCGCTGGCTAAAATCAATAAAGCACTCGCATATAAGCCCCATTCCCAATAGCCTGGCGTTTGTGTTTTAGCTAATGTAAAAGTAGCGCCTACAACAAACAATGCACTGCTTAAGAGGAAAAAAATAGAGAGCTTATAAAGGTGTTTCATTCAAATAGGGGAGGGAGTTTAATATTATTGATTGATATGATGCATAATAACAGCGCTGGGTGGGGGTATTCACTCGCGTTCATCAGGTTTAATTATAACGCATAATAATCCAAGAAAACCCTGTAAAGTGAGAAACGGAAACTCCTGCATAGGGATCAATCCGAAGGTATAATCACTTTTTAAATATTTTATCCGAGAAAAATTAATATGACTCGTCGTTCCAATTTTTTAACAATACTGATGTTCTGCTTTGCTATGACAACGCTGAATATGAGCATAATGAATTCAGCCCATGCTGAACAAGCAGCCGACTCTGGAAAAATACAGGGTAAGATAAATGAGATTATTGAAGTGGCTGGCTATACCTATGTAGAGGTTGATACAGGTAGTGAAAAAGTTTGGGCTGCTGGCCCGACAACGGCCTTAAAAAAAGGGGAAAGAGTCGCATTTTCAAATGCAATGCCTATGCAAAATTTTTATAGTGAATCATTACAGCGTAACTTTTCGCTTATTTATTTTATACGCCGCTTTATCACTGACACAGCAGCATCAACGTCATTAAGCAAGCCTTCAGCACATGCTAAAACGAGTCAGACTAAACAGTCTTTTGCAGGGATTGAGCCACTTGAAGGGGGCAAAAATATTGCTGAAATTCTAGCTGAAAAAGACAAGCTTAAGGGGGAAAAAGTAAGGGTACGTGGTAAGGTCACTCGATTTGCTGCTGAAATTATGGGTAAGAACTGGCTGCATATTCAGGATAGTAGTGGTCTTGAAGACCTGACTGTTACTACCCATAATACGGTTGCAGTCGGTGATCTTGTTATTATTGAAGGCACACTTGAGCTGGATAAGGATTATAACTATGGCTATCTTTACCCAGTAATCGTATTAGACGCAAAAGTCATAAAAGAATAATTTTTTTGATTTAAGATTGTTGGCGCGAGTTCACCCCACCTATGAAACCTGCCTGCTTGAGCGGAACGGGGTTTAGGAGCAAGAATTGTATATTTACGGGTAAATAATGAAAAAAGTCCGTCATTCCCGAAGTTTTTTATCGGGAATCTATGTTGGACATAGATTTCTGCTAACAGCACGCAGGAATGACGAACTTTTGTATGGTTCTGTGCTTATTTTCCTCGTACGTCTGTGAAGCTAAAATCCTGCGCCATACTTTCGGGTATTCTTAAACCCTCATTCCTTAATCATCACGCATAATGATCCACAGCCAATTGAGTCACCGTCGGATAATTGATTTTCCCCGTCGCCAACACGGGAATATGCTCAACCAACATGAATTTCTTAGGTAAATTAATACTCGGTACACCTTTAGCAAGTTGCAGTAGTTCTTTGCTTGTCGCATCTTGCTTAGTGGTAATCAGCACTAATTGCTCGCCTTTTCTTGCGTCAGGAATACAAACCACTACATGTTGGTGTTCAGGCCAAATATTATTAATTGTCTGTTCAGTCGCGGTTAAGGACACCATTTCTCCGCCTATTTTGGCAAAGCGCTTACTACGCCCCCGAATAGACACATAACGCTCTGCATCCACGTGGACAATATCGCCCGTATCGTACCAACCTTCACCATAAATTGATTTAGGCGGAATCAGTTTGCCAGGTTGCTCGTTAAGTAAATAGCCCTGCATAATATTTTCACCATATAAATGCAATTTTCCTGCATTTTCAATACCTGGAATATGCTCTAACTTATATTGCATATTAGGCATCAACCGTCCGACAGTACCTGCTTTATAAAACATCGGGGTATTCACCGCCGCAACGGGGCTAGTTTCTGTCGCACCATAGCCTTCTAAGATACGAATACCAAATTTATCCATCCATAATTGGCGGGTATTTTCATGCAGCTTTTCTGCACCTGCGACCACATAACGCATATTATAAAAATCATAGGAATGCGCTTTTTTACCATAAGCGGCTAAAAACGTATTCGTCCCAAAAATAATCGTGGCATTGGTTTCATAAGCCATTTCAGGAATAATGCTGTAATGCAAAGGGGAGGGGTAAAAGAAGCTGGTCATGCCATTCATAATAGGTAGCATCGTGCCTACCGTAAAACCAAAAGAATGGAACATAGGCAGAAAATTGAGCACGGTATCTTGTGGATTAAAACTAATCCGTGCCGAGACTTGTCTATGATTAGCGCGAATGTTTTTATGTGATAAGACCACGCCTTTAGGTGAGCCTTCTGAACCTGAGGTAAACAGGACAACCGCCGCTTTATTGGCATCTTGATTAAGCCGTGGATACCAAAAATTAACTGTTTTAGCTTGCAGCAAAGCCTTTAGCTTATCTAGCTTAGTAATAGTCTGTGCAAGGTCTTCTAAATAAACAAGGTTAATTTCCTTGCCTAATTGCTCGGCATCTTCGCTAAATTTACCTAGCTCAATAAAACGCCGTGAACTTAAGACGGTTTTGACTTTTGCCGTGTGGCAAGCACTCAGCATACCTAATGCGCCTGTGGAATAATTCAGCATAGCAGGAACCCGCTCATGCAGTTGCACACCCAATACGACATTCAGTGTTTTAGTGCTATTCGGCAAGTAAATCCCCACATGCTCATTTTTTGTGGTAATTTTTGCGAGTGCATTTCCAATGGCAATAGAGCGAGTAATTAGCGTGTTATAAGATAAAGGGATGCGCTCTAAATCTTCGGCAACGGTATGTTTACCCCCATGAATTTTTTTAGCCTCTAGTAAGCCCGCAAACAGCGTTTGTTGATAGTGACTACTGCTAAACATCATATCGCTCATCATATCCGTTAGCACTAGACCACAGGCATGACGGCGCTCTTTACCACGCAGTTTTTCATCTACCACAATTTTAGTAGGTGGCTGGATATGTAGAGTTACTTTAGGAAACCAGCGTAAGCGTACAGTATTTTTTAAGCGTGAAAAATGTGAATATTGCGCCCCTTCAATACGTATGGGTAGAATTGTTGCCCCGGATTTATCCGCGACCATGCCTGTGCCATCATATATCTTCATCAGTGCGCCCGTCACCGTGATACGCCCTTCAGGAAAGATCACGGTTTTATTGGGTTTTTCGACATAATGAATCAGGTTTTTGAGTGAGATAGGATGCGTGGGATCCATAGGAAATACGTGTGACAGGTTCAAAAATGGCTTAAGCCACCAGCTGTCAGCAATATGACTATTAATCGCAAAGGAAATTTTATCAGGTAAGAAAACACCGAGTAAGAGAGGGTCTAAAAAGGAGGTGTGATTAGAAATAATTAAGACTTGATCGCCCGCTTGCGCATAATGCTCTAGCCCCTTAACTTCAACTCGATAAAGCAAAGTCAGTGTTTTATGTAAAAAGTCTTTTAGCGTCATAGGATTTAGCTTAGTTTTTTGTAAGGGGAACGGGTTTGTCCCCTTGCTAGCATGGGAGCCCAAAACGCGTTTTGGGCATATTTTACCCTATTTTATTGCTTGGAGAGTTTGCAATCCTCTAAAAAGACATGCCGTCCAATCTATCCAATCTATAGGGTGCATAGAATGCACCCTACGCAATGATAGCATTTAGCTCTGGAGTCCAAAACGCGTTTTGGACTCCTTTAACGATAAATACCTATTGGGCACTTAACGGCGTTTTCTTAGCCGCATAACGAATACAAATAAAGATAAAAAACTGTGCACCAAAAATAAGCGTTGCGACTAATAAATGAATCGGTTGAGCCACGGGTGGCATAGCAAGGCGGTCTAATGAAACTCCTGCAAGAATCGCGGTGACGATTAGCCCCATTAAAACAGTGGCAAGACGGAATAATAAATTGCTACGTTCAACAGAGCGATAAACCTGCCATGCTAACCAAAGATTCGTAAATAAAATCACTGCTGAAAAAGAGCGGTGTACATAAAAAATAAGCGGAAAGCTATCACGCCAATAGCCTCTATCGATGTAATTATGATGCGTGGCAATTAAATCTACTGCCTCGCGTACCTGAGTCCCCATCACGACTTGCGCTAAGGTAAAGCCCATTGCCACGATTAAAACCGTTTTGAATTTCTGTGGTAAGTGACGAATATCAAGCGCTTGTAATAGCTCGCTTTGGGAGCGTGCAATCGCGTAAATTAAGAGCGCGACAATAAATAAGGCGAGTAACATGTGTGCCGTAATCAGTAGCGGGTGTAAATGAGATTTGACCACCATAGCGCCTAGCCAGCCTTGAAAACCGACTAAGAGGAACACCGTTAAGGATAAGTAAAAAACGGCTTTATCTGTTTTTAAATAGGCACGTGAAGCCCAGAGGGTTAAAAAGATCAAAATACCAATCGTCACGCCTGTTAAGCGGTTTAGGTATTCTGTCCATGTTTTAACCACATTAAAATCTGTATTAGAGTAACCGACTGAATAGATTTCATGGTAATTTTCGGGTAGCTCAGCTTCGCTGGTGGGGGGGATTAATTGCCCAAAACACATGGGCCAATCAGGGCAACCCATACCCGCCCCAGAGGCACGGACGATACCGCCCACTAAAATAACAAAATACACAGCAAAAATTGTTAAGGTACCTAAACGCTTAAAGCGTCTGATAGTTTCTGGGCTCATAAGTAATGTTTAGTCGAATGTTGGCTGCTCACTTAACACGGGTAGTAGGGTATCGCACCGCGTACCTTTCGTTAGGATGGGGTAGATGGTGCTAACCCCGTGTTAAATTTGTAGCCGAAATGTTTTAAGGTTAATTTAAACTGATTTTATCGTGATTTGAGTTATTAAGTTGTAGATTTTTGACTTCATGGGCTTGGTCTTTTAAAACCACGAGTAATTGGCTGCCAGTTTCTTGTTTACTGGTCAGCACTACTGTGCCTAATAACTTGCTTTCTTCGCCCGCCTCAGAAATAGAACAGCCCAGTATAATATCCGTATCCGTGACACAACTTGCTTGGTACAGGGCGCGCTTGTTTTTGCCTAAATAATGGGTACGAGCGACAATTTCCTGCCCTGTGTAACAGCCTTTTTCAAAACTAATGGCGTTTAACTTATCAAGGTTAATCATTTGCGGGACAAACTCTTCGCTAGTTGCTTTGAATAGCCAAGGAATACCTGCTTGAATATCTAAGGCTAACCAAGTATTTCTATCTACGCCGCTAATACCTTGTTGTACTAAGTTATGACAGAGCTGAATCGCTTCTTCAGGCGTGCCAATCCATAAGTGGCTATTAGCTAATTGCGGATAGGCATAGACTTGAGTCGGTGTTTCAAGTTGATAATGATGCAAACCAATTAAGCATAAATGATCGCTGGCATCGCTTAATTGCACATCCGCGCGCAGAATATACATCTGTAACTTTTTCTGTACCGTGGCGAGTAAATCTTTGGTGAGAATCAGTAAAAATTGCTCCGCCTGTTTGATAATGATAAAGGTGCTAAGAGTACGACCTTTTGCATTACAAAATGCGCCTAAGCTAGGCTGATTATCGACTAATGCTTTAATATCACAAGTGCTTTGTCCTTGTAAAAAAACAGCAGCATCTGTGCCAGAAACAGTGAGAATAGATAAATGTGTAAGAGGCGCAAAGAGGGGGTGATCTTGCTTTAGCGTAGCGGCAAGTTGTAAATTTTTTAAACTGTTGATCCAATCAGGGTGCATAGTGTTATTAAGGGGCAGGGGTTGCTATTGGGTGAATTAAAGG
>WTCM01000084.1 GCA_013138595.1 Methyloprofundus sp.
AAAACACAGCAGCTTTTAAGCAATGCGGGCTTTCAAGTGAACAGCCACGAACAAATTCCTAGTAACGATGCAGGGCTTGCTTTGGGACAACTGTATTTTTCTCAATGGCAGGCTAGCGGCAATTAAAAGCCCAAAACGCGTTTTAACACGGGATAAATAGCGTCATACCCGCGCGTGGACATAACCCGCGAAAGATGCGCTTCGTGCCTCAGCACATCCTATTTTCATGTTAAGCCGTTGGGGAGCGAGAGTTTATAAGCTGTCCCGTCTTAAGTTTATAGCCGTTTTACTCTTCCCAATCTGGGTATTGCTCAGGAACCTTAGCTGTCTCTTTAATAAAATGTAGATATTCGTGACCACTGACGGGCTCCATTGCAGTCTTCCTATTTTTATGTCCGATGTTAAATTTGTAGCCTAAAAATCACATCAAGCCCTTGATTTTATACTGCCCCTTCGTCTTCAAAGTCACTTGCACAGCATGATTGCTGTCATTTTTCCAATACCAGCCATGTGTTCCCGCAAAAGGCGCGATCAAATCACCAGCAGCTTGCGCCACCGTCTGCTCGCCATAACTTTTAAAATATCCTGTGGTATTGCCCGCAGGTTCACCATGAAAATCAACGAATAAATCTGCACTATCGCTTGCCCATGCATAACTTAAAGCCGCATTTTTATCAGCATAAAGCTTATATTCCAAACCTGAGTGTGCAGGAATGGTGATCTTAACAATATTTTGCCACTGCGCTAATTGTTCACCGACAGGACAAGCGACAATGGCTTTAGTGCTTTGCGTCACAGGCTTTGCTAAAGCGGTAAGACCTAACGCTTTGCCAATACCTGTCGGATCAATCGCATATTCAGCAGGCCCTATAAAAGCAATTAAAATAAAAAAAGCTAATAATACTGCACTGACCATACTGATCATCAATGTTTTTAAAGATTGTACGGGGACACTCATATCATTCATTATTTACACCGTAAGTAGATAGCCAGCCATTTGGAAGCCAAATAAAACTAAACCTGCTGTCATTAATAGACTATTCGTTAGTACTGAAAATTGATAATAGCTACGATAACGTCGCCAAACATTTAATAGAATCAAAATAAAGAATAAGGCAAGAAACTGTCCTATTTCTACACCGATATTAAACGCCAATAGATTTTTCCATAAATCCTGAGCAGGCATATTAAATTCTTGTAACTTAGTCGCCAGCCCTAAACCATGGAATAAGCCAAAAATAAGCACAGCGGCTTTAGTATTGGGTTGAAAATTAAACAGTCGCTGAAAGCCACCTAGATTATCAAAGCCCTTATACACCACCGATAAACCGATAATGGCATCAATTAAATAAGCATTCACTGAGACATTGCCTAGTACGCCAAAAAACAGCGTCAAACTGTGCCCTAAGGTAAATAGACTGATATAAATTAAAATATCACGACTACGAAATAAAAAGAAAATAACCCCAAGTAAGAATAGCAAGTGGTCATAACCTGTCAGCATGTGCTTTGCGCCTATATACAGAAACGGCCCTATCGCTGTGCCTTGGTTATTTTGTAAGAATTGCTGAGTATTCGCATCAACGCCGTGCGCATAGGCAGCGGGCAATGTAAACACTAGCAATAGCATCAGCATCAGCCGTGCTTGATTGTTTGAGAATTTAGTTTTCAAAAGCTTTAAATAAGTGTAATTTAAAAAAGACTAAGCGAAAAGTATTATGCCATACAAACGAGCACGACACAGCTCAACAACTGGCGCAGGATTTTTATTTTCCTTCAAGGCATTGAAGCAGGCGCATAGCTGGCTACGCAACTGTTTCAACAACGCAGAAGGTGGATAAAAAGCCCTGTCAGTTGGGGCAGTTATTCCGCGCATATTCCTAAGGAACTAGAATTCAATTATCCCTCGCTCCTACTGCAACTAAAGCAGCTATTGAACTTGCAGACAATGCTATAACTTATTGTTCTAAAACAATAAAACATATCGGATTACGATTTAATCACGTAGGGTATCGCATCGCGTACCCTTTTACCGATCATACCGAATAACAAGCATAAAATACGCATTCACAATTTTTATTACTCGTTAAATTATTTAACGCCCATAAGGTACGCGGTGCGTACTCTACGGTTTTAACGCTTGGTTGACCAAGGTATCCGCTAATTGGCATTGGATGTTTTGAGCCTTATTCAAGCGGGTTGTGAGCTGCTCGCAGAGGCTAATCAGTTCATCGACTTTTTTTACTATGCGGTGTTGTTCTTGTTCTGGAGGAACCGCTATGGGCATTTTACGCAAACCTGTAAGCGGAACTGTTTTTTGTGCAATACCAGTAGCAATTTCAGTTGCATATTCAAAAGAATATTTTGCAAGAAATAAAAAACCTAAATATTGAATAGGTGATGTTTTTGTAGCTTTTAATATAGCGACATGTCTTTGTACACAAAATTGATTGTTTGATATTACCTTTATTGGTATGCCATACGACCCCGTTACAGTGTATAACATATCACCATTAGTAGGCTTTCTTCCCCAGTTTAAGTTATCAAAATATGAAGTAGGTACGTACCTACATCCATCAAATGAAACCGAGCCTGTATTTAAATTTCCTATAACTAGAAAGGGTACTCCTGAATCAGATTTAGGCGGTGCTTGATGATCACCATCAGTTACTAAAGCTAATAAATCTGATAAGTTTGACCATAGCCAACCATCAGGCACACTAAAAGGCTGCTCATCCTCCCCAATCGCAGGCAAGGGCTTTTGCTTCTTAATTTTCTTATCTTTAATTAACTGTGTTTTTTCAACCGCTATTTTTTCCAATAAAATACTGGCAGGTTCATCGTTGGGGTCTTGGGGAACGAGTTTACCCATCACCGCGAGCTGTAAGATCGTTTGTTTTAACTGTTCGATACTGTGTTCTGTGCTGAATAGGAGGTCAAAATGCGCGCTGATTCTTGCCCAGTTTTGCTTAAATTCGGCGGCATTTTCGCTGTTTGTTAAACTTGCTAATAGGGCTTCAACTAAGCATTGATGCGCGCTAAGACTGTCTTCTGTACTTTCCTCTAGCTGATCACATAAAACCATCAGTTGATCGACTTTAGCGACTATGCGGTGTTGTTCGGCTAGTGGGGGAATGGGAAATAGTCCTGAGAAAAATTGCTTATCATTTATAGCTGGATATGCTATCCCTGTTTGGCAACTTTCAACATATTTAATAAAAGATGGAGATCTTAAATATCTATAAATAAAAGATGATGAGATTCTTGAGAAAGGGTGAATAATTGCAAAAGCAGTGCTTGCAATTGGCTCAGGTGTAAATTGCTTGTTAATTACGGCAATATTTAAGAGGTATGGTCTAACAGTAGAATAAATTACAGTTCCATTTTTAACAATTTTTCGTGCTCTTGATGGAGCTTTAGATGCTGATAAAATGGTAGGCTTATCAATAAAACCTAGTTCTTTATTTATTGACCCTACATCAATATATGTAAACTGAGTTTCTGGTTTTTTTTGTCCCCAATTATAACCAATATCTGCAATGTGAGACCACTCCCACCCTTTCGGCAATTCAAACGGCTTATCACCCTCTCCAATCTCAGGCAAACCCTTGGTTTTCTTAATCTTCTTATCTTTAATCAACTGCGCTTTTTCAGCGGCTATTTTTTCCAATAAAACAGAGGCTGGTTCATCATTTGGGTCTTGCGGCACTAACTTTCCGCGCACGGCAAGTTCTAAAATCAATTCACGTAGTTTTTTAATCCCTGCCAGCTCTATTTTTTTATTGCTCCCCCGCCCTGTTGCTGAACGCTTTTTAATCGCGCCTGTCCATGTTGCAAGATTATCAGTGATTAATTGAGTTATTAATGCCTGACTCTGTTCCGTATGCTCGCTAGTCGTCATGCTGGCTGCTCTGCTGTTGCTTCTTTATCCCTTGCTAGCATATTCATAATAAGCCGAATCAAGGTTTCTTTTTGTTTAGGGTCTGACTCTGCCACCAATAATGTTAAAGCTGCAAGCCCTGTATCGTTAATAATGGGCTGACCTTGTGGGTCTAATAAGTGATGATTACGGTGTAAAAAATCAACAAATAAAAATGCACCACTGCGTTTATTGCCATCAGCAAAGGGATGATTTTTAACTACAAAATAAAGTAGATGTGCCGCTTTACTTTCTATTGTGGGGTAAGCGGGTTCACCAAAAACCGTTTGTTCTAAATTACCCAATAGTGTCGCTAAGCCTTCACCACGTGCTAGGGCAAATAATTCGGTTGCTTCTCCGCGCTGTATTAAGCCTTGTTTTAATTCAGCGAGTGACCGACTGGCTTGCTCAAATGTTTGTAACTGCCCACCTGCTTTTCCATTAGGTTCATTCAGCAAGCCTTCATCGTATCGCTGTAGCCATAAAAAAGTTTGCGTATAACGACTCACAATTTCCACTAAGCCTTTGCCTGCTTCACGCGTAAGATCGGGCGATAAGGCGGCTTTTTTGATAAGTTTTAAGGCTGTTTCTAATGCTTGTGCATTTTCTTCAAAGCGTTGCTTATTTAGTGTGTAGCCTTGGGTTAGGTGTTGTTTTAATAGTTTAGTTGCCCATAGTCGAAAGCGCGTCGCCATTTTGCTTTGTACACGATAGCCTACGGAAATAATCGCATCCAAATTATAGTGCTTTAGTACTCGCTTAACTTGTCTACTTCCTTCTTTACGAACTACCGAGTAATCCTCGGTAGTTGAACTTTCTTCTAATTCGCCTTCGTGGTAAATATTTTTTAAATGTAAGCTGATATTATCACTTGAAGTGTTAAATAGTTCAGCCATCATTGCTTGGCTTAGCCAAACTGTTTCCTGCTCAAGTTGAACCTGAATTTCACCGTTACTACTTTCAAAAATGACTATTTCATTCATGTTTGATTACCTTATGAGTTGAGTGCATTATTTAAAATAATTTTTAACTGCTCACGCAAGCCCTGAATATCCGCTTGTTGCTGGCTGTAATCGGCTAATAATTCTTCGGGGTCATGTTTGATGACCGCTTCTACGTGTGGATTTTTAAGATCAAAATTAAAAATAGCAAAAAATAAATCATCACCTGATTTTTGCTGATGACTTGCTTCAATTTGCTTGCTGCTCATTGCTTCAGTCAGCGTTTCTATTTGTTCATTAAGCGCGTCTTTATCGGCGAGTTTTTCTTTTAAGCGGGCTTTTAAAGCGGACAATGCTTGCTTGAGTTGCGAGATTTCAAGTTTAAGTTGCTGGGCTTTGTCCCAATACGGCTGGGCTTTGTTTTCTGCGTCTGCGCGTTTTGCTTTAAAATCAATTTTCCATGCTTGTGTATTTTCAACCCGCGCGGCAAAACCATCGGCTTCATCGCCCCACCAGCCCATTTCTGTTTGAAATTCTTCAAACTTCATGGGTTTGCTTTTATTGTAATTCTTAACCCCTGCTGGATAGGGGTGTTCGTAATACCAAATCGTTTCGGTGGGCTTGCCTTTGGTGAAAAATAAGATATTGGTTTTAATCCCTGTGTAGGGGTTAAATACGCCATTCGGTAAACGAATAATGGTGTGCAGATTACATTCTTCGGTGAGTAGCTTTTTTATTTTACTTTTAACGCCTTCCCCAAATAACGTGCCATCGGGTAAAACTACGGCGGCACGTCCACCGTCTTTTAAGACCTCAATAATCAGTTGTAAAAATAAATCGGCTGTTTCACGGGTACGGTATTCGGCGGGAAAGTTTTGTTCGATGCCGTCTTCTTCTGTGCCGCCAAAAGGTGGGTTGGTGATAATTATATCCAGCTCTTCATCCCAACTGGATAGGTCTTTATCTAAGGTATTACCGTGTTTAATTTGTACGGGGACTTCAATACCATGCAAGAGCATATTGGTGGTACAGAGCAGGTGCGGTAATTGCTTTTTTTCTACGCCATGAATTTGTTGTTGCAGGATTTGTTGATCGGCTGGGTTTTTAACATAGTGATCTTTGACGTGGTCTAGCGAACATGCCAAGAAACCACCCGTGCCACAAGCAGGATCCATAATGCTTTCGCCCAGTTTAGGATCAATGCGATTGACCATAAAACGGGTCACGGCTCGGGGCGTATAAAATTCCCCTGCATTACCTGCGCTTTGTAGGTCTTTTAAAATTTGTTCGTAGAGGTCGCCAAAGAGATGCCGCTCTTGCGAGTCGGTAAAATCTATTTCATTGAGTTTATTAATCACCTGACGTAAGAGTGTGCCGCTTTTCATATAATTAAAGGCATCACTAAACGCGGCTTTGACCACATAACCGCGTGGATTGGTGTCGATAGGCGCGGCTAAATTTTTAAGCTGAGGGAATAACTCGCTATTGATAAAATCGAGTAATAGCTCGCCTGATATGCCTTCGTTATCTGCCGCCCAGTTGCGCCAAGAGTATTCGCTGGGAATCGGGGCGCGGTAATCGGCTTGTTCAAATTCTAGCTCTTCTTCTTGCGCATCAAATATTTTTAAAAATAACAACCAAGACATTTGTCCTAAGCGTTGTGCATCACCATCGACACCTGCATCTTTGCGCATAATGTCCTGAATAGATTTTATAATTGAACTGACTGACATAGTTTATTTTGGGAGGTTATTGGTAGCCATTTTTCGGTAGGGTATCGCATCGCGTACCTTTTTGTTTAGAGTATCGTTCAGGCTCCGCAAGGTACGCGGTGCGTACCCTACGCTTCATTTTGATACAGCTGCGTTTCTAGCTCTGTGATGGCGGCGTTATATTTTTGCGCACCGCCAAAGGATTTTCTGGCTATTTCTAAGGGTCGTCCAAAGGGAATAATGCTATTCGCTTTTAAGGCATCTTTACCTTCAATGGCTTGCACACCTGTATCGGCATAACCGTCTAATAAGGCGTTTAAGACTTTTTGCGCGGTCTCTGAGTAGGCGGTGAAGTAATTGCGTTTTTTGACTTTATTCGCGCGTTCTTTTCGGGTTAAGGGCGGCCGGTCAAACACAATATGACAGATTAAATCAAAGGGGTCTAACTCTTGGCTGACATCTTCTATTAAGGCTTGCCAGATAACACCTTGCATGGCAAGTTCATCAATAATCACTTGTTTACGCTCTGCATC
>WTCM01000141.1 GCA_013138595.1 Methyloprofundus sp.
TAGACTATACCTCTATTAATATCAATTCTTATGAAGTTTTTTGAATAATTGCACTTGCTACTTTCGCAGGTGTCTCATTATATTTTTCAAATTGCATACTGTAAGTAGCACGCCCTTGAGTTGCTGAACGAAGATCAGTTGCGTAACCGAACATCTCAGCTAACGGCACTTCGCAGTTAATTGTCTTACCTGTTGGCGTATCGTCCATCCCTAAGACTATGCCTCTACGCCTATTTACATCTCCTACCACACCCCCCATATATTCCTCAGGGGTCACGATTTCTACTTTCATGACTGGCTCTAACAAAACTGGCTTTGCCTGCTTAGATCCATCGCGAAAAGCCATGGAACCAGCAATGGAAAACGCCATTTCGCTTGAATCTGTATCATGATACGAGCCATCAAATAAGGTCACTGCAACATCCACGACAGGATAACCCGCCAAGACCCCATTCTTCATTTGCTCTTGTATTCCTTTATCAATAGCAGGGATAAATTCCTTAGGAATCGAACCATCTTCTACCTTATTAATAAACGAATAGCCAGACCCCAATTCCGTGGGCTCCAACTTAATAATGACATGTCCGTACTGGTTCTTATCACCCATTTCACGAATAAACTTCGCTTCTTGCTTAACTGAGTTTTTAATCGTCTCTCTATATGAAACTTGAGGCGAACCCACATTCGCATCAACAGAAAATTCTCTGCGCATACGATCCACCAGAATCTCTAAATGCAATTCCCCCATTCCTGAGATAATGACCTGCCCCGACTCGCTATCTGTCATCACACGAAAAGAAGGATCTTCTTGCATTAAACGCTCCAATGCTTCCCCCATCTTATCTTGGTCAGCTTTCGTTCTAGCCTCAACCGCAATAGAAATCACAGGATCCGGGAAATCTATATTTTCCAAAATAATCTGCGCTTTTTCAGCGCTCAGCGTATCGCCTGTTGTAACCGTTTTAAATCCTACCGCTGCCGCAATATCACCTGCTCTAACTTCAGAGACTTCCTCACGACTATTCGCATGCATTTGCAATAAACGCCCAACACGCTCACGCTTACCTTTCTTAACATTATAAACAATACTACCCGACTCCAGCATTCCCGAATAAACTCTAAAAAAAGTCAAGGAACCCACAAAAGGATCAGTTGCTATCTTAAAGGCAAGAGCAGAAAAAGGCTCATCATCTGATGCATGTCGCTCAGCCTGCCCCCCCTTCACTAACTCGCCCACAATTGACTTAACATCAACGGGAGACGGTAAAAAATCCACCACACCATCTAATATACTTTGCACGCCTTTATTCTTAAAAGCCGAACCACAAAATACAGGTGAAATTTCATTTGCAACAGTTCTTATTCTAATGCCTTGTTTAATATCTTCATTAGACAATTCGCCCTCTTCCAGATATTTTTCCATTAACTCATCATTAGCCTCAGCTGCCGCTTCAACTAATTGCTCTCGCCATTCCTCGGCAACAGCCAATAATTCAGTAGGAATTTCTCGCTCTTCAAAAGCCATACCCATATTGGCATCTTCCCAATAAATAGCTTTCATCTTAAGCAAGTCAACCACACCCGCAAATTCATCTTCAGCACCTACTGGCACCTGCATTAACACAGGAACACCACCTAAACGCTCAGCAATTTGCTCAACTACTCGAAAATAATCCGCTCCCGCACGATCCATTTTATTAATAAAAACAATTCGTGGAACCTGATATTTATTCGCTTGCCGCCAAACCGTTTCGGATTGTGGCTCTACACCACCTACCGCACAGAAAACCGCACAAGCCCCATCGAGCACTCGCAAAGAACGCTCAACTTCAATGGTAAAATCAACATGACCTGGCGTATCGATTATATTGATACGATGCTTATCATATTGATCTTCCATTCCAGACCAAAAGCAGGTAGTTGCTGCAGAGGTAATGGTAATACCTCGCTCCTGCTCTTGCTCCATCCAGTCCATAACAGCCGAACCGTCATGAACCTCGCCCATCTTATGAGACACACCCGTATAATACAAAATTCGCTCAGTTGTTGTGGTTTTACCCGCATCAATATGAGCCATAATACCTATATTCCGATATTTCTCAATCGGTGTTATACGTGCCACCCCAAAAACCTACTGACTACCAACGATAATGAGAGAAAGCTTTATTCGCTTCTGCCATTCTATGCGTATCTTCACGCTTCTTAACTGCAGACCCGCGACCTTCAACCGCATCCATCATTTCGCCTGCCAATTTTAATGGCATCGTTTTTTCATTTCTTTTACGTGATGCTTCAATCATCCAACGCATTGCTAGCGCTATACGACGACTAGGTCTAACCTCTACAGGCACCTGGTAAGTTGCACCACCCACACGACGAGACTTAACCTCTACGCGCGGCTGAATATTCTCTAACGCTTTAGTAAAAACTTCTAATGGCTCTGCGTGCCCTTTCGCTTCAACTGCTTCAAATGCGCCATAAACAATTTTTTCTGCTACTGATTTCTTCCCGTCTACCATAACCATATTCATAAATTTGGTTAGGACAACGCTACTATATCTTGGGTCTGGTAAAACTGTACGTTTTATCGCCGCTCTTCTTCTTGACATTTATATCACCAACATTATTCTTAAATTAACTTTCTACTTAGCTCTTAGGTTTTTTAGTTCCGTATTTAGAACGTCCAGCCCTACGACTATCGACACCTGAAGTATCTAAACTACCACGTACAACGTGATAACGAACCCCTGGTAAATCTTTCACTCTACCACCACGAATTAGAACAACTGAATGCTCTTGTAAATTGTGACCTTCACCACCAATGTAACTACTGACTTCTGCGCCGCTAGTCAATCGTACACGCGCTACTTTACGTAGTGCTGAGTTTGGTTTTTTAGGTGTAGTAGTATATACGCGAGTACAAACCCCACGTCTTTGAGGACAAGCCTCAAGTGCTGGCACATTACTTTTTTCTACTTTTCGTGTGCGCGGCTTACGAACCAACTGGTTAATAGTGGTCATTTATTTGCTCCGTCTTACAGTTTTGCCTAGCA
>WTCM01000217.1 GCA_013138595.1 Methyloprofundus sp.
TCACGAATTAATTTGGTAAATAACTTACCACGCTTCGCATCCTGACCCGCTTTACGGTGCTTAATATTAGCCCACTTACTATGTCCTGCCATTGCTTTCCTCTATCACGCTTAAATTACTAAAAATACGCCAAATTCTAACATAAACCTATTACAGAGAGTAAAGTTTATACCGTATAATGCACCGCTTAATCTATTTCTGATTTACAGCACCTTTTATGTCCTTACTGACTTTTTTACAACATAGCACCGCTATGATTGACTCAATAAATGAGCGCATCGGTCGCTTGGTTTCTTGGTTAACGCTAGCCTTGGTTTTAATCACTTTTAGTATTGTTGTCTTGCGTTATTTATTTGATCTTAGCTGGGTGATGATGCAAGAATCTATCATCTATCTGCACGGCCTTATCTTTATGCTCGCTGCGGCTTACACTTTAAAACATGACGGTCATGTGCGGGTGGATATTGTGTATCAACACTGCTCGGCAAGCACGAAAGCTTGGCTGGATTTATTGGGCACCTTATTACTGCTGCTTCCTGTTGCAGGGTTTATTTTTTGGATGAGCTGGGATTACGTCTTAGCCTCTTGGGATATTTTAGAAGGCTCGCGTAATTCAGGCGGACTGCCCTTTGTTTACCTACTTAAAAGCTGCTTATTATTAATGTCTGGTTTATTATTTTTGCAAGGGCTGTCGCTGTTGATGAGTAAAATCATTTTTCTGATGCAATCAGGAGTCAAACATGGATAGTTATATGGCTTTATGGATGTTTTTAGCGGTCTTTATTGTTTTATTATCAGGCTATCCCGTTGCCTTTGTGCTCAGCGGCACGGCTTTAATTTTTGCCGCGATAGGCATACAACTAGATAACTTTGACTCCGATTTCTTAACCGCTTTACCCAATCGCCTGTTTGGTATTATGAATAATGAAACGCTGATCGCAGTGCCTTTATTCGTGTTTATGGGGGTGATGCTAGAGCGCGCTAAAATCGCTGAATCCTTACTAGAGGCTATGTCTGAATTATTTGGCTCTTTACGCGGCGGCTTGGGCCTTGCCGTCACAATCGTAGGCATGTTAATGGCGGCAAGTACGGGTATTGTCGGCGCAACTGTAGTGACGATGGGCTTACTGTCCTTACCCACTATGCTAAAACGCGGTTATGACCCGTCTATCTCTTGTGGCATTATCTGTGCTTCGGGAACTTTAGGGCAAATTATTCCACCGTCTATTGTCTTAGTGCTTTTAGGTGATGTGATTTCTACCGCTTACCAACAAGCGCAATTAGACATGGGCATCTTTGCACCTGAAACAATTTCAGTGGGCGATCTGTTTGCAGGCGCATTGATTCCTGGCTTATTGCTAGTCATGCTGTATATGATTTATATTCTGCTAGTGGCAAGCTTTAAACCTGAATTACTCCCTAGACCTGAATACACTCAAAACCGCGAATCAGGCTTTTATAGCCGCGTGTTCAAAAGTTTACTGCCGCCGCTGTTATTAATTTTAGCGGTATTAGGCTCTATTATTGGCGGCTTAGCCACACCCACTGAAGCCGCTTCTGTCGGCGCAGTCGGGGCTATTATTCTAGCGCTATTCGATGGGCAATTAACCAAGCAAGTACTGCAAGATGTGATGCAAAATACCACTAAAATCACCAGCATGGTGTTTATGATTTTAATGGGCGCAGCACTCTTTTCTTTAGTGTTTAGAGGCTTTGAAGGTGATGAGTTAATCATTGAATTGCTCTCAGATTTACCAGGCGGCAAAGTAGGCGCATTGTTTAGCGTGATGCTAGTGATGTTTTTATTAGGCTTTGTGCTGGATTTTATTGAAATCACCTTTGTGATCGTACCGATTGTAGGTCCTGTACTATTGGCGATGGGCATAGACCCTATTTGGCTAGGCATTATGATTGCTTTGAATTTACAAACCTCATTTTTAACCCCTCCCTTTGGTTTTGCGCTCTTTTATTTACGTGGTGTCGCCCCCAAAGAAGTCACCACAGGACAAATATATAAAGGAGTCGCTCCTTTTATCGTTATACAATTACTGCTGTTGGGAATCTTGGCGTATTTTCCTGAGATTGCAACATGGCTTCCTTCTAAAATTTATTCTTAATGCTTATGACTGATAAACGACACTCTACTCTGATACTTTTTAGCTTACTATTAAGCGGTTGTGGTCAACAAGGCCCTTTATATATGCCGATAAAGCCGCCACCGATTGAGGAAAATCGCATCGATAAAACACAGGTATTAGAAGCACTGCCGACAGAAAATAATGTAGAAGTCATAGAAAGCATAGACACCCTAGATAATTCCGAAGTCATCGAAGTAATAGAGACCATAGACAGTGTGGACGGATTAGAAGTAGAGGCTATAGAAGTGATAGAGCCATTGATTACCCCAGAAAACCTAGAGCAACTAGAAGGTTTAGAGCGTTTAGAGTACTTGGATAAACAACAAGCAATCGACAGTAAAGAGCGTTTAGAAAGTTTACAAAAATTAGAAAGCTTTGAGCTTGAACCCCCAGTCATAGAGGCACCGTAATGGATTATTTTAATTATAAAGACGAGCAACTTTTTGCGGAAGATGTTGCGATTAGTGACATTATTGCACAACATGGATCGCCTTGTTATATCTATTCTAAAGCCACTTTAGAGCGCCACTGGCATGCCTTTGATAGTGCCTTTGGTGAACAAGCACATTTAATTTGCTATGCGGTAAAGGCAAATTCTAATCTTGCGGTTTTAAATACCTTAGCGCGCTTAGGCTCAGGGTTTGATATTGTTTCATTAGGCGAACTAGAACGCGTGATTGCGGCAAAGGCAGATCCTAAAAAAGTTGTTTTTTCAGGCGTAGGCAAACGTGAAGATGAAATTAAAGCGGCCTTAAAACACGGAATTCGTTGTTTTAATATCGAAGTCAAAGGTGAATTAGATCGCATCAACCAGTTAGCGGGTGAACTAGGATTGGTTGCGCCTGTTTCTTTTCGTGTAAACCCTGATGTCGATGCTAAAACACATCCTTATATTTCAACAGGTCTCAAAGAAAATAAGTTTGGTATTGATATAGAAGAAGCACTAGGCGAATACCGTCGTGCAGCGGCAATGGACAATATTGAAATTGTGGGCATTGATTGCCATATCGGTTCACAACTAACGGAAACTCGCCCTTTCTTAGATGCTTTAGAGCGTGTATTAAACATTGTTGAACAGCTTAAAGCAGAAGGCATTGTATTGCATCATTTAGATTTAGGTGGGGGCTTAGGTATTCGCTATCAAGACGAACAGCCTCCTGAACCTGCGGAATATGTTGCCGCCCTTTTACAAGGTTTAGGCGAGAATAATTTAGAGATTTTACTAGAGCCAGGGCGCGCCATTGCAGGGAATGCAGGCATTCTAGTCACTAAAGTAGAATATTTAAAACCCACTGAACATAAGAATTTTGCCATTGTCGATGCCGCGATGAATGATTTAGTGCGCCCTTCTTTATATAGTTCTTGGCAAGCGATTATTCCTGTGCAATTAGGCAGTTCAGCGCAAGAAAAAGAATGGGATATCGTCGGTCCCGTGTGTGAAACAGGGGACTTTTTAGGTAAGCAACGTGTTTTAGCCTTAGCGCAAAACGACTTATTAGCGATTCGCTCGTCGGGTGCGTATGGTTTTACCATGAGTTCTAATTATAACTCCCGCCCTAAACTAGCCGAAGTGATGGTAGACGGTGCTAATATGCATTTAATTCGAGAACGTGAAAGCATCCCGCAATTATGGGCTGGCGAGCATTTGCTGCCTTAATTTTTTAGGCTGTGAAAATATGTAGGGTGTGTAACGGAATCAACTGTCATTAAGGAAACAACATAGGATGTGTTGAGGCACGAAACGCATCTTTTAGACTTGATGCGTTCCCTATCATAATCACATCCTATATCAAAAGTCTAACTTAATTGCCATGATGCAATGCATATAAAGGTACGCGATGCGATACCCTACTTAAAGTCCAAAACGCGTTTTGGACTCCGGCTTGAAAATACTTTCACAGTCTCTTTAGGCGTTATATCACAGCAATGCTTTAACCCCTCTACAATTAACTGGAATCCAAAATGTTCATTGAATTTACAAAAATGCACGGTCTAGGCAATGACTTTGTGGTGATTGATGCCGTACACCAAACGATTGATTTATCCGCTGAACAAATTCGCTTTATTGCGGATCGTCACTTTGGCATTGGTTGCGACCAATTGCTTTTAGTCGAAGCAGCAGCTGAAAACTCTGATGCCGACTTTGGTTACCGTATCTTTAATGCCGATGGTAGTGAAGTGGCTCAATGCGGTAATGGCGCACGTTGTTTTGCACGCTTTGTGCGCGATAAAAAACTCTCCGCTAAAGAACATATTTTAGTGGACACCCATGCCGGTCAACTATTACTCAGCTTTGATGATGATGGTTTAATTACTGTGAATATGGGCATTCCACAACATCAACCTGCATTAATCCCACTGAACACTGAGCAAGAAGCTAAATTTTATACTGTCATCGTCAATGGGGTAGAAAAAGCCTTTGGCGCAGTCTCTATGGGCAACCCTCACGCGGTGTTAAATATCAGTCATGTAGAGTCTGCGGATGTCGATTCTTTAGGTGCCGCATTAGAAAGTCATGCTTTTTTTCCAGAACGAGCTAATATTGGGTTTATGCAAGTGATTAATCGCAAGCAGCTTAAACTTCGTGTTTATGAGCGTGGCGCGGCTGAAACCTTAGCTTGCGGCAGCGGTGCGTGTGCCGCTGTGGTGATTGGCATAGAACAAAAATTATTAGATCCACAGGTGAGCGTAGAATTACCGGGTGGCTTACTTAACATACAATGGCAAGGGCGCGGTACACCCGTTTTAATGACAGGACCTGCCACTAGCGTTTTTGAAGGAAAGATAGAATTATGAATGATATGAGTGAACTGAGTTCAACTGAGGTAGAAAGCTATTTACATCATCACCCTGAATTTTTTCATCAGCATTTAGATCTATTAGAAAATATTAGCATTCCTCACCCCAGTGGCAGTGCTGTTTCATTAATCTCTAAACAATTAGAGCTGTTTCGTCAACGTCATCATGATATGGAAACTCAGTTGCTAGAACTGATTGGCGTGGCACGCGAAAATGACACCTCAGCAAGCAAAATGCACGAGTTGACACTCGCGGTACTCGAAGCAGATACGCTGGATATAGCGATTGCTAATTTGCATGAAGTGCTAAGAGACTGCTTTTTAGTCGATTTCTTTACCGTCAAAATTATTAGTACAGAGTCTCAAGAAACCATTTTTGATGATTTATTTATGAGCCCTGATGACGAAGTACTGAGTCACTTCAGCAAAGAACTGGGCAGCAATACCGCAAACTGTGGTCGCCCTACTCTGCCACAAGCGCGATTTTTATTTGGCGATAATGCCTTAGCGGTTAGATCTAGTGTGATTATCCCCATGGTCTTTACTGAAATAGAAGGGCTGATTGCTATAGGCAGTAGAGATGAAGGACGATTTCATTACAGTATGGGGCATTTATTTTTAACCCAGATGGCCGAAATCATCGCCACACGTTTTACCGCCTTACTTGCCAAGGGATAAAAATGGATCTGCATAGCCAGCAACAGCAAGACGATTTTTTACAGCAGCTAAAAGTTGAAAAGCGCGCTTCTGTGCATACCTTAAACGCTTATCAACGCGATTTAAGGCGCTTGAGTGATTATTGTCAGCAACAAAATATTAGCACTTGGCAATCCCTACAATCGACTGATGTGCTTAAGCATATCGCACAACGTCATCGAAGCGGGCTAAGCAGTAAAAGTTTGCAGCGTGAACTCTCCGCCATTAGACGTTTCTTCCTCTTTCTGATGCAAACGGGACAAGCAGAGCATAACCCTGCACAATCTGTTAAAGCCCCTAAACAAGCTCGAAAACTCCCCCAAACTCTGGATGTAGATCAAGTTAGTGCGCTTTTAGACGCTGGTACTAATTCTTTATTAGAAATACGCGATGTAGCTATATTTGAGCTATTTTATTCCTCAGGTTTACGCCTGAGTGAACTGAGCCAGTTAAATTTAAACGACCTTGACTTACAAGATAAACAGCTCACTGTTATTCATGGTAAAGGGAACAAATCTCGTCTTTTACCGATAGGCAGTAAAGCCATTAAAGCACTACAAAAATGGCTACAAATCAGACCACAAGGTGACGGTTCAGAGCATGCAGTTTTCACCAGCCAAAAAGGCAATCGCATCGGTAATCGCAGCATTCAATTACGCCTAAAACAATGGTGTATCAAAAAAGGCATCCCTGAATCCGTCTATCCACACATGCTACGCCATTCATTTGCCACTCACTTACTAGAAGCGAGTCAAGACCTAAGAGCAGTGCAAGAATTACTCGGACACGAGAATATTAGTACCACGCAAATCTATACCCATTTAGACTTTCAACATTTAGCCGATGTGTATGATCAAGCCCATCCACGCGCTAAAAAATAATATCACTCACATCGACTTTTAATTTTTTTTATTAATCACTGCTAAAAGCTAATTAGTGTTATTATGGAAAGAATTTTTAGCTCAACATTTAAGCCTAAGTAACTAAACTGTTAGGGCTTAAAGCAATCACTGAATAGGACTGATACAATGGCAGCAAGCGACTTTTCGCATGAGGCAGAAACAAAAGGCTTTGCGTGGTTTTTAGGCATTCTAGCGACAATTTCTGTTATCGCAATTATAGTACTCGCAGGTTATTGGAGCGTAGAACCTAAGCCTTTCAACGTAGTGGAAGAAGCGATAGCACGCCAAGATAGAGAAAACTTAGATCATATGCCTGATGGCTATGTATATGCGAACACTTTAGCGCATATTGCGGAAACCTTACTCTATAAACCTGGCGGCTATCTCACTAATGACGTGGGTGTTCCTGGTATATTATTGGACAATATTCCTAGTTGGGAATATGGCGTACTGATTATGTTGCGTGATGGAACATCCGCCTTAAGAAACCATTTAGCACGCGCACAATCACAGTCTGCCGAAGATCCTGACTTGGCAAGAGCCGAGCCTTATTTCTACTATGAGCGTAATTCTTGGGCCTTACCGTCTTCGGAGGCAGAATATACCAAAGGGATTGAAGCATTAGATTCCTATATGGATCGTCTTGCTGATCCTACGCATAAAAACCCAGGTCATTTTTATTCCAGAGCGGATAACTTATGGCAGTATGTAGAGATTATTATTAAGCGCCTAGGCGGAATTTCAACGCGTTTAAGTGCCAGTACGGATCGCTACGAAGCCTACGATACTAAACTATCCAAACCTGCCGCCATTTCACAAACCACATGGATGCAACTGGATGATGAGTTCTGGCAAGCACGTGGCTCATGCTGGGCATTGCTACATATTTTACAAGCGATTAAACATGATTTTAGGTTAATTTTAGAAGATAAGCGTGCCATGGATACGGTGGATATTATGATCCATGAAATGCAAAATGCCTTAGCTCCAATTACTAGCCCAATGATTTTAAATGGGAATGGTTTTGGGGTGTTTGCTAACTATTCATTAGCAATGGCAGGTTATGTATCACGCGCGAGTGCAGCAGCACTAGATTTACGTGATGTTATGAACAGAGGTTAAGAATATGGATGAAGAATTAAATAATAACCTTAAGCAAGTCAGTACGTGGAAACGCATTGGTTTTATTCTTATTTTTGCAGTGATTGCAGGCGTGGTTAGAACTTTAATCTGGGTGGTGGTTATTTTGCAGATTATTTATGCCTTAGTAACAGGCAATAAAAATACGCATATTTTAGGCTTTGGGCAGAAATTAGTCGCTTATTTATATCATGTAATGTTATTTATGACCTTTAATACCGATCAAATCCCTTTTCCTTTTTCTGATTGGAAAAAAACCGAAGAACTGGTCACGACTGATAAGGAATTAATCGTTAAGAAGTAAGTGCTCCTTAAACGCTTTGACTTGACTATTGCAAAGGTAAAACATTATTTTCAATCTTAGTTGATGAGTTTTTTGGGCTACCTCTGATTTTCACCATAGCGCAATCCGCATTAAAAAACATATCACTATCATGAATTTATATTTTTCATAAAAATCAATGTAGGATGGGTAGAGTGTAGTGCCTACCTTTTTAGGCGCGCAATGAAACCCATCAATGTTCAACACCGCTCTATGTCTACGCATCAACATCAATGCTGTATGATGTGTTATTTTTTTAATGATGATAATTTGATATGAATAAATTGATAGATCAAGCAATAGACGACGAAGAAGAAACATGGGCTATCAGACCCAATAAAACACAACTTAAACGCGATATTGCCTTAATTAGTGACTTATGTGAAGAAATAAGCCAATTAGCACCTGCACAAATCACTCGCTTAGGTTTGCCTGAAAATATTGAGATAGACCTTTTAGAGGCAGCAAAAATGCCCTTAAAAAGTGCGCGTAAACGACATATGAAGTTTATCACCGCTCGAATGCGTAAAATTGAAATAGAGCCTATCCAGCTAGAGCTAGATAAAATCAAAGCTAAAAGTGCGCATGCGGCACGTGAATTACATCAATTAGAGCGTTGGCGTGATCGCTTATTAAGCGATGACAAGCAAGCACTCACTGAGTTTCTAAGTGCGTATGATAATGCGGACGCACAACATGTTCGTCAATTAATACGCAATGCTAAAAAAGAGCTTGCCACGGCAACCCCCCCAAAATCATCGCGCTTATTATTTCGGTATTTAAGAGAGCTAAATGCTTATTAAACACCTTAAAGTTTTTTTATTACTCAGCCTATTAACACTCTCTTTTTCCTTACCAGCAAGTACCGAGGAAGCCGATAAAAAAAAGTATGCCTCTGTGGCTAGAGTGTTACAAGATATAGCAGCCATTAATAAACAGGCTTCAGAGCTCACAGAAGAAGATACTGATAATGGCGATAAATTACAGGTCTTTATCCAACAAAAAAGAGCACTGTTTAAAAACCTATTATTAATTATTCGCGGTTCTTTAATTGATTATGATGTCGCGGCAATTAGCGAAAAAGACATTCAATTATTGCAATCAAAAATAAGCATTAACCGTTCGCGTGGTCATAGCGCAGCCGTGCAACGCGATCAATTTTCCATAGAATGGCATAGAACACGCCGTGATATGGGGAGTTTCGTGGTTTATTTAGTGGAGTCTAGTCGTAGTTATCAAAGCTTTGATATTACCTTAAAAGAAATTAATAGAAGACTTAAAGAAATTACGCACAAAATTGAAAAACTACCCGAACCTATTGTGACGGCTGGGGTGGTTTATGAAAGTATTATTGAAAATCGTACGAGCTTATCAAATATTTATCATCTGTATCAAGATTTTTTAGAGTATGTCAAAGTTAA
>WTCM01000017.1 GCA_013138595.1 Methyloprofundus sp.
ATGGAAGTAAAAGAAGCAACACTTATCACATCTGGTGCACTATTATCTATCAATACAAGCTCTGTATTTGCAATATATTCTTCATTAGCCCGCGAACCATTACCTACTAGCTGTACCTGAGATAAACCACTAATGTTTTTTGCTTGTGTTCCTGCACCGTCTAAATCTAACTGATCACCCTCTGCCACCGTAAAATCTGTCATAATATCTTGCCCGAAAGAGACCGCTGTACCAGGAAAGTTCATAGAAAACTCATCTGCCCCAAGTCCACCCTCTAAAAGCTCCTCGCCTACACTAGCAATTAATGTATCATTTCCAGAACCTGCAATCAGCTCAATCAAATCGCTATTGAAGACTTCAAAAATTAAATCTTCAGATTGTTGACTAAAATTAAACGTATTTTCTATACCATCGCTAATCAGTACCCTTTCTACATTAATTAAACTGCTATCCAACATCGCACCACCAACAACCGCAGCTGTAACAGCACCATTAAAAACCTCACCGAAGAAAACTTCACCCAGCACAGAGGAAGAAAAATGTGCAGTATCCACTCCCTGCCCACCATCAAAAGCATCTCCCTCTTCCATATCAAAATGATCATCTCCTGAACCACCTACTATATCTAATATATGGCTATTAAAATCAGTTTCCATTGTGACACTTGCGCTAGAGGCACTAGCATCAATATTTAATAAGGTATCCCCCTCCGCAAAGGGCTGCGCATTAAAAACACTTTGATTAAAGCTGATGGGCTGGTTAGCACTGATATTAAGACGATTTAATCCCGCCCCTGTTTGTTGTAAGGTCAGATTAGAAGTACCACTGGCAAACAAATTAAGCGTCTGTAAAGCACTCCCTGCTAAATTGAGTTGCAAGTTATCGACTGCGGCAATATTTAAATCAAATGAATTAACAAGCCCATCTTGTGCGACTGTTAAAGCACTACTCGCACTGCCTGATACACTTGCTAAGCTTAAGATCTGATTATTCGCTAAACTAATCACTCGATTATTAAAGACATTAAAAGACGACAAGGCAAGCTCAGTCATACTAGGTACAAGACTGGTATCAATATCCTCAAAAAGCTCTAAGCCAGAACCATTAATATTGATTCGCTCAATCGAAGTCATCGTACCTGGAAAAATCAGCCCCCCTATAGAGTTAACCGTCATTTCTAAAGTATCAATCCCTAAGCCCCCATCTAATCTATCAGTCAGTTGACTGACTTGATTGACCGTATTATCTGCAATATACGTATCAGCAAGATCCGTTCCGCCAAAATCGTCCAGCCCAACCGTTAAGATATAACTTTCATCACCTCCGACCACATCCAATAACTCTAAGGCAACATCGGTAACACTAGAAGCATTTCCTGCCACATCACTTGCTATAATTCCCAGCGTAAAACTATTAGGCAGTACTTCAAAATCATTTGCTAGACTACTAAATCCCATAGACGTTAAGCTAATATTACCGCTATTATCAATTTGAAAGTAGTTATCAGTATTTCCTGTATTGATCTGAAAACTAGCAACACCACTTTCAATATCATCAACGACACTGGTTACATCACTGGCGAGTACGGTCAGCAAAATATCGGTTAAAGCACTATTTTCATCATAGCTTGCCGACTGCCCCAGTTCAATCACAGGCGCCTCAATATCGGTATCTAACACATCCAGTATCTCTAAGCTGACATCAGTAACACTAGAAACATTACCGACTGCATCACTCGCGCTAATACCTAAAGTAAAGCTATTGGGTAACACTTCAAAATCATTTGCTAGGCTACTAAAACCAGTGGAACTTAAGCTAATATTTCCACTATTATCAATTTGAAAATAATTATTAGCATTGCCGGTACTGATCTGAAAACTAGCTACACCACTTTCAGCATCCCCCACAATCGTGGTTGCATCGCTTGCCTGTACTGACAATAAGACATCGTTTGAGGCACTATTTTCAAAATAACTGCCTGACTGCCCAAACTCAATAACAGGTGCGCTAATATCAAAATCATTCGCGACAATCACTGTCGTTGTCGGAGTTCCTGAAATATTGACTAGCTGTCCATTCACTCTTGCCGCAACTAAGACAACATCAAAATCTTCTTGATTTTCAAAGAAAACATCATTTTCAATATTCACCGATAAAACCGCAATCGCTGCGTTTCCATTCGCCGTAATAGGTCCTTGTAAACTTAATATTTTCGTACTAGGGTCATAATTTTTCGCTGATAAATCAGAAAAATCATTGGGATTTAATGCGCTGCCATCAGCTGTTTCTAGGATTAATTCAACACTATCTCCTGCAAAAATATCATCGCCTAAAAGGTGTATATTATAATTTGCTGTGCTACCTTCTACGCTGGTACTATCACCACTCAAAGTAAAGAGGTAATTATTGACTTTATTGTCAATAAACGTAGTCAGTGGGCTGCCTTGCTGAGTCACGTCTAGCTCATCAAGACTGACATCATCCAAGACAATAGAAAATGCCTCAGTTTCTTCGGCTAGATTATCTTCTTCAGTCGCAAGACTAAAAGCAAAAATCTCTTCTCCTGCTGCCACAGCTTGTTCAAAAGTTCGGGTGTAAGTGTAACTTGCTGTGTCTAAATCAATAAAATTAGAGAAATCTTCAGGATTCACAGCGCCAAACTCACCGTCACCATTAATTGCATCCAAGGTAAACGAAAGCGTTTCACCTGCTTGTATGGTGCCGCGACTTAAGCTAATTTTGTAATTTGCTAAGTCCCCTTCTGTTACCGTTAAGCTATCACCGCCATCCGCTGCACTCAGTGTCAGTTCGGGAATTCTTTTATTTTCAATTTCCGTCGTGAAAGGACTGCCTTCAACCACCACACTTTCATCAGCGACACTCGCCGTATGTAAATTAATACTAAAAGCTTCGGTTTCCTCAAATAAATTATCTTCTTCTGTCGCAAGGCTAAATAAGAAAATATCCTCGCCTGCTACGACTGCTTGCTCAAAGGTATTCGTATAAGTATAACTAGCGGTGTCTAAGTCTATAAAATTAGAAAAATCTTCAGGATTAACAGCGCCAAACTCCCCGACACCATTCAGTGCATCCAAGGTAAATGTTAATGTTTCTCCTGCTTGTATCTTGCCACTTGCTAAGCTGATTTTATAGTTTGCTAGTTCACCCTCTATCAACGTAAGGCTCTCACTTCCATCTAAAGCACTTAATTTTAAAATAGGGTCTGATAACTCTTTCAGCGTGACTGAAAGCTCTTGCGTGACCTGTGTAAAACCATCTGTGACACTAATATCAAGCAGATATAAATTATCCCCTCCCTCCACAAAATCTTGCGCCTCTTTAAACGCTAAATTTCCTGTGCTCTCATTAATGGTAAATAAATTATTATCTTTATCACTGAGATTATTAATTGAAAATGTTAAAGGGTCTTGCTCTTCATCGCTTGCTCTTGCTGTATAAAACACTTGTGTCGAGTCTTCATCTGCATTAGCTGCGCTATCTGATGTAAATTGAGGAGCCGCATTTTCCTGCACATCGTTAATTTTAATCACCACCTCTTGATAACTATCTAATGAAGTTTCCTTATCCGTAACAAAGACAGTCAGTTTATAAAGCTTCTTTTCTTCAAAATCAGGTAAATCTATAAAACTTAACTCACCTGTTTTGGCATCAATGGTAAATAAATGACTGTCATCATCTAATGAATAGTTAAGCGAGTACCTAATATCATCTTGATCAGCTCCCGTTGCACTTACCGTATAATCTAATGACTCATTTTCATTACTGCTCAGCGCGCCCTCAGAGGAAATATCTAAGGGGTTATCAAGCACATAAAGTTGCTCAGCATAGCTGTCAAAACCCACTAGGCTTTTTAACTCATCCACTTCATCACTACTCAGATCCGACTGGTCATCCGTCCAATCAAGCAACGCCTCTAAACTAGGCGAGGCACTGAAATGCTTATAATAATCTTGAATAAATTGCTCAATCTTTTCTGTGTGCTGTAGTTCAAACTTATTCGCCACAAAATCAGACGTTGCATCAAATGCATCGTAATCCGAATCATCCTGTTTTTTATCGTCAATTTCTTTGCTTAAGACTTGTCTTTCTTCATCAGTCGCATCACGATCTAAAAAACGTAGATATAAACTATTTGCAAAACTTAAATTAGCCATAATAATGCCCCTTTAAAACTGAATTTGAATACCACCATTAAAACTATGTACTGTGGTCAAGTGGTTTGCCAGCATCGTTTCATAAAAGAAAAAAGCCGAAATTCCATGTGGAAAAACAGCCGAAAGCCCCACGCCTAAATTTGCAAAATCTCTATCGGGTGAATCTGTTCTAATTTCACTGCTATCATTTGCCAAATAGTCCTGATAAGAGCCTAGTAAACGACTATCATTCATATATTCATGTTGCCATTCGGCACGTATCGAAGGAATTAATACCGCATAATCAGTATTAAACACATAACTAAGCGAGGTGCCTAGTGCAGTACGCATCGAATCAATATTCTGTGCCTCAATTGTATTACGAGTTGAACCTGCTTTTTCCTGATAACTACCTATATCCACATGAATATAATCATAGCGAAAAAACGGGCTAATACTAAACCCTTTAATCATATAATCATAACCTGTCGAGAAACTCACTGAATAATCATTACCTTTGTATTTAGAGGTGGATTGTTCTGCTACCGTTGGGTTATCTTCGGAAGAAATATAGCCGTGCCCATCGTAGTGATTCCAAGCAGTACGCACTATACCTTCCAAATAAAAACTATTCGGTAAGGAATAACTGGCATACATCGATAAGCTATATGAATCAATATCTGTTTCTGCCGAACTTTGATTCATATCTGTGGTGCTAGCGGTATAGCCAAAAGCGGTTCCTAAGGTGAAATCATCGGTAATACGATAGTCAGCTCCCAGTGTGGTGCCTATGGTCGTAAAATCAAAACCATTTGAATAATGCGTTCTGTCTTGCTCCCCAAAAGAACCATTGCCACTCATAAAAAGATTAAGCCGCTCATCTAAAATGGAAAAGCTATCCGCACTTGCCCCACCCCCAGAAGTCTCTTCTTCTGCTTCATTCTCGTCGTCATCATCATTATCCTTATAGCCCTCCTCACCCTCCGTATACACTTCACTACCTGGTTTCACTTTGTGTGTATACTTTCTCAACGTTTTTAAACGATCATATAAATTATTCGTTTGTAAATTAACCGCTTGTAAGGTGACATTTCCAGTGGAAACCGCTTGATCTAAAGCTTCCTCTTCAGGCGTATTAATTTCATTTTGATCGGTATCATTATGACAAGTGATAATATCTTGATTAGGCTGTACATCATTGACTGTAAAGCCCTGTGCTTGCCATGAAGCAATAGAAGACTTAATCACATCTATACTCGTCCCTTTGGGAATAGAGACTTTTATATTGTCTTTAGACTGACAGTTGCTAGGATCAGTGGTAAGAATATCTTGCGCCTGTATTATCGGCACATAAAAAGCCAGTAATACCACGAGTTGTTTCAAATTAAGGTTCATTATTCACACTCCTATTAGCTATCATCAAAGTAGATATATTTAGTTTTCCCCTTAGATAGAAAACATTCTCTGCTTATAGCTCTTTTAAAAATTTATGAGTATTAAGAGCTAAAAATAAGTATATATAAAATCGCTCTATTGTACATAGTTAACTACGCCAATCTCTTAACCGTTTTAAATAATATTAGACACCCTTCCCATATATACCATGCTCTCTTCTCACTATTATAATAACCTGCTCACAGTATACGTGCCTATCATCTATCAAAACATTCCTACCCAGTATAACGCGAAATAAGCCAAAGCTATTCAAACATTTTTTAAAACACAAACCTTTATTATATAAAGGTTTTATTTAAGTAAAAAAATAAAGCTCTTAATCTTCCCATTCCAGCTCAGCAAAAGCACTACTGAGATTTTTTTTATGGAAATCATCAAATAATTGCCACTGATCTTTAGCGGGGTAACTCACACTCTTTAGCACATCCTCTAAATACACACCCTGCTTAATCTTGCCGCGAAGCACCGTTTGTAAATACTGCAAATACTGTTTTTCAGGCTGTAAACTCGCCGGCCAATCACGCACGATCTGCCCATGCCCTGGAATCACCACATCAAACTGACGCTTTTCTAGTTTTCCCAATACACTTAGCCAGCCATTTAAGCTACCATCCAACACAGGTAAATGCCCTAAAAATAATAAATCAGACAACCATATCGTCTCAGTTTTGGAATCAAATACCGTTAGATCATTATCCGTATGTGCCGTAGGATAAGCGGTTAAGCTTAATACCCGCCCACCTAAATCTAATTTTAAAGTCTTTTTAACCGATTTTGTCGGTACAATCACATCTTTGGCTGTTAATTTAACCGCAATTTGTTCTTCTGAACGCTGTATATAAAATGCCCCTCGCTCAACCATTGCCCTAGCGAGTTTATGATGCCCAATAAACTGGATATTCTTTATCCCTGAAAAAGCACGATTGCCAAAAATATGATCAGGATGACCATGGGTATTAATCACATAGCAAATAGGCACTTGTGTCACTTTTTTGATTGCCGCTTTCAATGCTTGCCCTTGCGCAGGCGTACCGCCTGTATCCACAACCGCGACACATTTTTCTCCGACAATAAAGCCGATATTCGCAATCGCATCGTGATTATGCGTGTCTGGGACTTCTATTAAACCTTGATGCACATAAATGCCTTGCGCGACTTGTTTAATACTGAGATTCGCGGCTAGGGATAGTTGGGTATAAAACAATAGTAGGATAAGGGGGATATGGCGCATAGCTATTCCTTAAATAATATACTTAGAAAATTAACAAAATCTTTAGCAATGGGTTTATTGCCATCTAAGGCATGTGCTGTAATCGCTTGTCCTAAAGGCATTCCTGGCTCATCTTGCCATGCTAGAAAGGTATGTATAACGGCTTTTGAGTGGTGATTATTTTTAAATGTTGAAACACCCTGATCTTGTGCTTTTTTCACACAATCCTCTGCAAATGTCATTGCACTGTCACCGACTAAACCACGACAAAAATCTTCTAACATACCATTGACATTATTATCAGGCATTAACCAAATACCAATTTTTGGATTTTCTTCTGGATTTTTATCTGCGGTTATAATCGTACCTTTATTATTAGGCTGGTCTGGTAGCTTATAGCCCTCCTTGCTTAAACGGTCGCTTACAGCATCCCATTTCGCAGCTAAACTTGGGTTATCTGCATCCAGTACAATACCTATGACTTCCTTCTTATCAGAACCTGCTATTAAGGCGCGTAACTTTTTAATAGCCTTTTCGTCAGATTCACAATCATATAAACCAAAATTATGAGGTACTTGATGAAGTTTACATAAATGAGAAATTACATGACAATCATTTTGTCCTTCAGTCAAAAGCACTCGCAGTACATCATCACACTTAAAACCTTTCATTAGCGCACTTCTACATCCGTTTCTAAAGAATCACTCAATAACTCTAAGTCATATTCTCTAATTTTTGCAATGCCCTCTTCTTTCATCACTCTGATAAAGCCAGCCGATTGTTTATTTTCTGTCCATACCTGTTCAAAACCACTGATACAGTCTCGGCTATGGGTCGAACAAAAGACCTGCACATTTAAACGAGTTGCTAAATGGAAAATAATAGTCCAAACAGCTTTTTGAGTACTCCAATGTAAACCATTTTCAAATTCGTCAATAATCAATACACCGTCTTTAGCACTGACTAAAGCAAGAATCAGGTGGAATATTCGAGTCATACCATCACCTAGACTTTTTAAAGGAATAGGCTCATCCATATTGCTCAGTTTGACTAAAGCTATTCGCTGGGAAAGCTGACCTTGCCTTCCACTGTCTACAAAAGTAAGTCCTGTAGCATTAGGCTCTATCAATTTAATCCCGACTAATACCTCTTTTTCAAGCTCTGTTAATGAAATACCATCCCATAATGCCGAGGCTTGT
>WTCM01000096.1 GCA_013138595.1 Methyloprofundus sp.
AGCAAGGCGGTTATTACTGTGCCGGCTTATTTTTCTGATGCACAGCGTCAAGCAACCCGTGAAGCAGGAGAAATCGCTGGCTTAGAGGTGGTGCGTATGATTAACGAGCCAACCGCCGCCGCTTTAAGCTACGAGGTGAATGAGGCAGAAGCTAAGCGTATTTTGGGTTATGATTTAGGCGGTGGAACCTTTGATGTGTCGGTCGTCAATATTGAATCAGGCGTGGTGGAAGTGCTGTCTAGTCATGGGGATAATCAGCTAGGGGGGGATGATTTTGATGCGCAGATTATTAATCACTTAGTCACTTATTTGCAGGTAACTTACCAAGTTGATGTGCGTGATAATAGCAAGGCAATGGCGCGTATTACACGTGCCGCTGAAAATGCAAAACTACTTTTATCTGAGCAGCCTTATGTGCAAATAGAAGAAGAATATTTGTTAGAGCATAAAGGCGTAGCGGTGCATTTATCTTTAGAGTTATCCAGAATGGCTTATGAAGAGATGATTGAAGACTATATTAATGCCACACTGGATGCTGTGCATATTGCACTGAGCGGTGCGCAGATGACGAGTTCGGAATTGGATGAAATTATTTTAGTCGGCGGCTCTACGCGCACACCTTGTATACGTGAGCGTTTATGGAATGAATTGGGCTTAGAGCCACATGGTGAAGTGGATGCCGATTTATGTGTGGCGATGGGCGCGGCGATTCAAGGTGCGATGATTGCAGGGCAGAAGGTTGATAAAGTCTTAGTAGATGTGACACCTTATACTTATGGATCCAGTGCCATGGGCGTTTTAGATGGTGTGCCTTATCCTTATATGTATGTGCCAGTGATTCATAAAAATACGGTATTACCTAATCGTAAAACGGAAGCATTTCAAACCTTTCACGATAATCAAGAGTCGGTTGATGTGGTTATTTATCAAGGTGAAGATCCCGATGCGATGAATAATGTGAAAATTGGTGAATTTCGTGTAGAAGGCTTATTGGATGTCGCGGCTGGCAATGTCATTACACTGACCTTAGGTTTGGATTTAAATGGTATTTTACAAGTAACTGCGCGGGAAAAAGAAACAGGGCAGGAAAAATCGATTACCATTAAAAATGCCTTTGCCCAGATTGAAGAGCAAGGTTTGCAAGAAGCGCAGCAGCGTATTGATTCGCTGTTTGGGTTAGACAGCTTGGAAGAGACAGAAGATGAAGAGTTGCAAGAAGAAGAGCCAGTTGCAGCTGAAATTATCGCGGCACAAGCTTTAATTGCTAAGGCAGAGGCTTTATTTGAGACGATTTCAGCAGAAGATAAAGAGGATATGCAAGCGTTAATTATCAGCTTAAATGAGTGTATAGAAACACAGTATATTCCAGGTTTGATTGATCCTGTTGCTGAGTTAAACGATATTTTGTATTATTTGGAATCTTAAATGCAGCGTTGCCCTTGTTGTAAGGCACGTTTGCGTGACTCTTTGATATGCGCGCGTTGTAAAGCGGACTTATCGAGTTTAGCGGATAGCGAGCAAGCCGCAGCAGAATGGCTGGAGCGCGCGCTAGCTGCGTATTTAGAGCGGGATTTTGAGCAAAGTATCCATGCTGTTGCAATTTCTTTGCAGTTAAAAAAGACTGATTTAGCTTTATCTTTGCGTGGCTTTATTGCCGAGCAACAGAGTGTACTTATTGTAGAATTATTGGCAGAACAGCGATTGCTTGCTGCTAAGAAAAGGCTGTATGAAGTACGAAATTTATTGCCTGTGAGTCAGCAATTGCAGCAGTTAAATGCGTTTAGTGATTGTTTGTTAAGCCAAGAGCTTACAAAGTAGGGTACGCATCGCGTACCTTTCATAGCAATGTTAGGTATACGATGCATCGCATGCTAGCAAAAGGTACGCGGTGCGATACCCTACTAAGTGTCCCGTGTTAAGTTGTTAGCTTTTCAACGTAATAAAAGCAACGGTCTTTTAGTGTTAATCAACATCTTAACCGTAAAGCTCCCTAATAACATTTCCCTTAAACGCGTATGGCTAAAAGCCCCCATAATGGTCAAATCTATTGCGTGTTGCTCTTGATAAGCACAAAGCTCTTGTTCTGCTTTGCCTGATAATGAAGCAGTCACTAGCTTAAGACTTGCAACCTTTGCTAATTTTTCGCTAGCTTGTTTAAGTAAGCTTTCAGCACTCGCAGTATCTTTGTTTACACAGACTAAGTGGCAAGTCAGCCCATTGTATAAAGGGCTCTGTGCGACCATTTCGACCGCTTTTTCTGCGGCTTCACTGCCGTCATAAGCGAGCATAATAGTTTCAGGTGTTTTAAAGTCGCTATTGACCACTAGAATAGGGCGGTGAATCGCGCGCACCATCATTTCTAAATGTGAGCCTATTTTATCTTGTTGCTGTGTAGCGTTTGTTTCACGCATACCTAATACCAGTACGCGGATATTATCTTCTAAGTCGATAAGGCTTTCAGTGACACTGCCATGGCGTTGTGCGGTAACGGGTTCGGCAACACCTGCTTGTTGAGCGCGCTCTTTCGCCGCCTGTAACATCAGCTTGCCTTTTTGTAACAATAGCTTACTGCGTTGCTGCTCTAAGTCTACCAATTCATCTAACAAATTTTCTTGACTGCCTAAGCCTATATTGCCTGATAAATCAGTGCTCACGGCAGCCTCTTGATGCTCAATATTGTGCATCAACTTTAACGGTGCATCGACGCGCTGTGCAATCCAAGCGGCATAATCACAAACTGCGTGACTGATTGCAGAGCCGTCAATACAGGCGAGTACTAGATCTTGGCTAGCTTGTTTCATTTAGTGACCTCCCATTACTTTTTCTATTTCCTCAGGATTATCATGCACACCAAAGCGATCCACAATCGTGGCACTTGCCTTGTTAAGCCCTAATAGTTCAACATCGGCACCTTCACGACGAAATTTGATAACCACTTTATCAAGTGCGTCAACGGCAGATAAATCCCAAAAATGCGCATGTGTTAGATCAATGATAACTTTTTCTACGACTTCTTTAAAGTCGAAATTAGCGGTAAATTTATCAGCTGAATTAAAGAATACTTGTCCGTGTACGTCATAGGTACGTGTTTCACCATCCTCACTTAAGCTCGGTGTGATATACATAAAGTGGGCAATTTTATTAGCAAAGAATAAAGACGCTAATAGTACGCCCACAAAAACACCATAAGCTAGATTATGTGTCCAAACCACAACGGTCACTGTCATGAGCATCACCACATTAGAAGACAGTGGGTGTGATTTTAAGTGAATAATGGAGTCCCAGCTAAAAGTTCCAATTGATACCATAATCATCACAGCAACGAGTGCTGCCATAGGGATATAAGAGAGCCATTCATTCATAAAAACGACCATGATCAATAATAAAACTCCAGCCACTAAGGTTGATAAACGTCCGCGTCCGCCTGATTTAATATTAATGACTGATTGCCCAATCATCGCACACCCAGCCATCCCGCCTAAGAGACTAGCACCAATATTGGCATAGCCTTGTCCCTTACATTCGCGATTTTTATCACTGGAGGTATCGGTTAAGTCATCAATAATGGTTGCTGTCATTAAAGACTCTAACATACCCACTACCGCTAAGGCTGCCGCATAAGGAAAGATAATTTGTAAGGTTTCAAAATTAAGCGGTACATCAGGCCATAAAAAAATCGGTAAAGTATCCGGTAAGTCGCCCATATCGCCAACGGTGCGAATGTCTAAGTTTAAATAAATTGAAGCTAAGGTTAACCCAATAATACAGACTAAAGGGGAGGGGATAGATTTACCTATAAAAGGAATATAAGGAAATAAGTAAATAATCCCTAAGCCCGCTGCAGTCATTGCATATACATGCCATGATACCCCCGTCAATTCAGGGAGTTGTGCCATAAAAATCAAAATGGCCAGCGCATTGACAAAGCCTGTCACCACGGAGCGTGAGACGAAACTCATTAAGCTACCGAGTTTAATATAGCCTGAAATGATTTGTAAAACGCCCGTTAAAAAACTTGCCGCAAGTAGGTATTGTAAGCCATGTTCTTTAACCAAAGTGACCATCAATAAGGCCATTGCACCTGTTGCTGCGCTGATCATGCCAGGTCTGCCACCAATAAAGGCGGTGATGACGGCAATACAGAAAGAGGCATATAAACCTACTTTAGGGTCTACGCCCGCAATAATAGAGAAAGCAATCGCTTCAGGGATAAGCGCGAGAGCAACAACAGTACCAGCGAGTACATCGCCTTTGATATTGCCTAGCCAGTCTTGTTTTTTGGAAAGTAGGAGCATGTTGACCTTGTGAAAATATAAGAAAGTATCAATGATTGTTACTTAAGTAATTGATTTTAAGTGGAACAAATTGATGAGAATTTAATAGTTAACCGACTATGATAACAATTTACTAGGGAGTGTTGGGGAAATATTTTTTCTTATCTCTATTAGTCAGCAAAGCCGCTTTAATAGTGTGTAAAATATAGCGTTTATAAGTCTTTATGGTCTAGGGCTTATTATTTTTAATTTTTCAATAGAGGAACCATGTTATGAAGCTGATTACTGCGATTATAAAACCCTTTAAGCAAGATGATGTACGTGAGGCCTTATCAGAAATAGGTATTGCGGGTGTGACAGTAACAGAAGTGAAAGGCTTTGGGCGGCAAAAAGGTCATACTGAATTGTACCGAGGGGCTGAATATGTGGTTGATTTTTTACCTAAAGTAAAAATGGAAATTGCCGTGGCTGAGGATATGGTAGAACAGGCAATAGAAGCGATTATTAAATCAGCGAATACAGGAAAAATTGGCGATGGAAAGATTTTTGTTAGTCAATTAGAACAAGTGATTCGTATTCGTACAGGCGAAACAGGTGAAGAGGCTATTTAGGGTTTTATGATGAAAAAAATACACAATAACCAACTTTTCTTATTGCTGGGTTTAGTTTTATTACCTAACCTGGCATGGTCAGCAGAGGAGTTAAATCAAGCAAATACGGCATGGATTTTAACTTCAACGGCTTTAGTTTTATTTATGACGATACCTGGCTTATCGTTATTTTATGCAGGTTTGGTACGTAGTAAAAACGTATTATCCGTGTTAATGCAGTGTTTTGCGATTACTTGTTTGATCTCTATTATGTGGATCGCAGGGATGTATAGTTTGATTTTTACCGATGGAGGCTCTGCGCAGTTTTTAATCGGTGGGTTATCTAAAGCATTTCTATTTAACGTGAGTGTCGATAGTTTAACAGGGGACATTCCTGAAACGGTCTTTATTATGTTTCAGATGACTTTCGCGATTATTACGCCTGCTTTGATCGTCGGTGGCTTTGCTGAAAGAATGAAGTTTTCAACGATGATGGTATTTACAGCATTATGGGCGATGTTAGTGTATGTGCCTGTTTGTCATTGGGTTTGGGGCGGAGGTTGGTTATCTGAGCTAGGTGCTATGGATTTTGCAGGGGGTATTGTGATTCACGTCACGGCTGGGGTTTCTGCCTTAGTCACGGCATTAGTCATGGGTAATAGACGTGGATTTCCAAGCACACCGATGCCTCCGCATAATATGCCGATGGTCGTTACAGGCGCAGGTATGTTATGGGTCGGCTGGTTTGGTTTTAATGCGGGAAGTGCTTTAAGTGCTGGTACTTCTGCGGGCATGGCTATGTTAGTCACACATATTAGTGCGGCGGCAGGTTCATTAACGTGGATGGTGATCGAATGGATAAAATTTGGTAAGCCTAGTTTATTAGGTATTGTCACGGGTATGGTCGCGGGTCTAGGGACGATTACACCGGCTTCTGGTTTTGTGGGTCCTATGGGCGCATTATTTATTGGTATAACAGCAGGTATTGTGTGTTTTTATGCGGTACAAATTGTTAAACGTAAGTTTATGATTGATGATTCTTTAGATGTGTTTCCTGTGCATGGTGTAGGGGGTGTCGTCGGCTCGATTTTGACAGGCGTATTTGCTGCAACTAGTTTAGGTGGGCTAGGTTTGGATGTGACTATTATGCATCAGGTCGGTGTACAAGCATTAGCGGTGATTGTAGCGATTGTTTGGAGTGGTGGATTTACTTATATTATTTTAAAATTTCTTGCTGCTGTGATGGGCTTACGTGTTTCTGAAGAAGAAGAAGTGCAAGGCTTAGATATTATTTTGCATGAAGAAACTGGATATCATAATTTATAGTATTTTCCTGAGTGAGGCGGGATATTTACCCTGCCTCTGGGGTTAAGCGTGACGAGTTGTCATCAGCCTATTACTCAACAAATGGATTATAAACAGGAGTTCCAAACGCGTTTTGGGCACTGAATGCGTTCCTTAATATAGGTCACTATCGTAGGGTATCGCATTGCGTACCTTTTGCCTCAGCATGAGGTATGCGGTGCATACCCTATAGACTGCTCACCCCGTCTTAAATGTGTAGCCTTTTTTGCTACATTCAACCTTGGTTAACACTTATGAATATCCCCGTCTTACTCAAAAAATACCGTAAATCCCTGAGTATTATCACAGGCTTGATTGCATTTTATACCTTATTAGGCTTTCTTATTTTGCCTATGTTGGTGGAAAACCAATTACCTAAGCTGATTGAGTCGGCAACAGGGCGCAAAGCAAGTATTGAAAAGGTAAGTTTTAACCCTTATTCATTAAAACTACACTTGCAAGGCTTCTCCATGCAAGAAAAGGACTTGCAAACCTTTGTCTCCTTTGACGAATTCTTTTTTAATATCCAGTTTCTTTCTAGTATTAAAAACTTAGCCTTAGTGCTGGAGGAAGTTCAGTTAAGTAATCCTTATGTCAGAATTGCAGAAATAGATGATGAAAATTATAACTTTTCTGATTTATCCAGTGATGAAAAAGAAGAAGTCGTAGAGGAAGAGTCAGAAGGCATGTTTCCTTTAAAAATCCATCATCTTAAACTGCTTGACGGAAATGTAGAATATATTGAGCTAGCTGCAGGTAAGAGCATTAATACACTGGCTAATGATTTAAATATTCAGTTAGAAAGCTTTAGTACCTTATTGAATGATGGTGCCGATCTAAGTTTTTCCATGGCGTTGCATTCGGGTGGGAAACTGGAATGGCACGGACAATTAGGCGTTAATCCTCTATTTTCTAACGGTGAATTTAATATAGAAGGTTTAAGTTATACCAAAATATGGGAAACATTTTTACAAGAAAAGGCACAGTATCAATGGGTAGAGGGTACGCAGGCAATTCGTTTTAAATATGATTATGCTGTGGTTAATGATGAAAATATTTTTAACTTAACAGAAGGGCATTGGCTAACTGAAAACCTCAAATTTACGGCACAAGGTAGTGATGAGGAAGTGATTGTGATTCCTCATTTTGAAGGCACAGGTATTAGCTTAGATTTAACTAAACAAACAATCAATATTGCTAAAATAGAATCTAAACATATTGATTTAAAAGCTTGGATTGCTTTATCGGGTGAACTAAATTATAAAACACTGTTTGCTGGAAAACAGCCTGACCCCGCAGCAAAAGTGCCTAACAAAGCAGAAACAACCGTTAAAGTCGCCGATGATGCTAATCAACACGTTATTAATGGAGACTTGGCGAGTGTTGCTGACGTGGTGGCTGATCAAACAGAAGAGCAACAACCGAGTACCGATGAGGCAAAACCTTGGTTATTGGATATTCAAGAAATTGCCTTAAATACTTCAACAGTTAATTTCCGCAATAAACAAAATAAAGATTCCACCGTTTTTAATTTAGCGGCTTTAGATATAGGTGTCAAAGATTACCACCTTTCTATAGGTGAACCTTTATTAATGACGGCAAATCAAGGTTATATTAATTTACAAGATTTGATCGTCACCACAGGTAAAGATTCTCCCCAAGACATTATTAAGCTGCCTTTCTTTGCTGTGACAGGGGTAGAATTTGACCTTGATAAGCAGGCGGTAGATATTGCACAAATTGAATCTAAACAAGCCTTTTTCAATGCTTGGATAAATTCAGCAGGCATAATGAATTACCAAACGGCTTTTGCAGGGCCAGGTACAACAGCGGCGGAAGAAGAGACCAAGAAAGTGACGGCAAAGGGCGCGAAGCCTTGGGCAGTTAATATACAAGCAATTAATTTCAATGGCTCTAAAGTTAAGTATGCGAATAAGCAATATAAAGAAACTGTTTTCATTACGGTTCCAACGCTAGATATAGGCTTAAAAAATTATCACTTGCTGAGTGGTGAGCAGTCACAAATGACTGCAAACCAAGGTAGCTTAAATTTGCAAGGCTTTGAGTTAAAAACAGAGAAAGATAAGGGCTTAATTACTGTACCTAATTTACAAGTAGCTAATCTTGGCTTTAATTTACAAGAGAAAAAACTGACTATTCAGTCACTAAAGATTATTAAAGCACAGCTTAAAGCATGGATAGAAGAAAGTGGTACGCTGAATTATCAGACTTTATTTGCTTCTGGGGATAGCGAGACCAATACCATAGAGCGCGTCGCTAAAGAAGGGGTTAAAAAAGCCAGCCCGTGGTTAATAGAGTTAGCTGAATTTAAGTTAGAAAACTCTGCTGTAGAATTTAGCGATCATAGCCCCAAGAAATCGGTTCCTTTGAATGTATCAGCATTAAATTTATCAGTGAAGAATGTCAGTACTCAGGAGGGCGCAAAAATACCTTTATCTTTAAGTGCTAAGCTCAATAAAACCGCTACTATTAAAGTCTCTGGGCAAACCGTGTTACAGCCTTTTTCTACGGCATTAGATATTGCGGTTAGCGGTGTTAAAATCTCCAACTTCCAAAGCTATATAGAGCAAAGTGCAAAATTAGATGTTGTGAAAGGGCATGTGAATACGCAAGGAAAATTAGCCGCATCTCAAACAGCAGGCGGACAATTTAAGTTAAGTTATAAAGGAGGCGTGGAGGTTAAAAACTTACATACTCGCGACCAATTAGAAAAAGAAGATTTCTTAAAGTGGAGTTTATTAAAGCTCAGCGGCATTAACTTTAATCTTCAACCTAGTCAATTAAGTATTAAGTCCATCAAATTGCTGGATCCGTATGCACGGGTAGAAATTAAGAAAGATAAAACCACTAATCTTGACGATATTATGGTTAAAAAGGCGGAAACTCAGCCTAAAAAGCCTGTTAAAAAGAAAAAAACAACGGCTGCTTTTACTTATAAGGTAGGTAAAATTGAAATTACAGGCGGTGAATCTGATTTTTCCGACCATTCGATGATCCTGCCTTTTGTCGTGAAATTAAATGAACTGGATGGTGCTATTGATAATATTTCTTCTGACCCAAAAGAGACTACTCAGCTTAAATTGGCAGGTAAAACTTTCGATTTTTCTCCTGTGGATGTAGAAGGGCGATTTACATCAGATTTTGAAGATTTTGATTTGAGTATGCATTATACAAATCTACCTTTGCCACTGATAACGCCTTATATGGTGGACTTTTCAGGTGATAAAATCGAAAAAGGTAAGATGTCATTAGATTTACATTATCAGGCAAAAAATGGCAAGTTACAGGCGAGTAATAAATTATTTATTGATCAATTAGAGCTAGGTGAAAAAGTTGATAATCCAGATGCTGTTAGCTTGCCGCTAGGCTTGGCAATTACCTTACTAAAAGATATGAAGGGTGAGATTAATATTGAAATGCCTTTATCAGGCGACTTAGATGACCCTGATTTTAGAATGGGACCGTTAATTTTAAAAACCTTTATGAAGTTAATTGTTAAAGTAGCCGCTTCTCCCTTTATGGCGATAGGTTCTATTTTAGGTAGTGATGAAGATTTTAGTGTGGTTGCTTTTGACTCAGGCAGAGCTGAAATCACGGTAGAGGAAAGTAAAAAACTTGATGGTTTAGCCACTGTGTTAGTACAAAAACCAGAACTAAGCTTACAAGTAAAAGGTCAATCTTATACTAATCAAGATTGGCCAGGATTGAAAAAAAGCGCGTTATTATGGCGTTTAAAGAAAACCCATGCAGCAAAACTAAGAGCAAAAGGCGAAGTCATTACTGCTGAGGAGGTCGAGTTATCTGCAGATGACTACCAAGACTTATTAGCCGACCGCTTTATAGAAAAATTTCCCGAAATGGCAAAGCGTTCTGTCTTTGGTACGCCTAAGTTAATCCATGAAGAAATGGGCGAGTTTTATGAAGTGGCCAGTAATATGTTACAAAACGCCATTGCACCTGACCCCAAGCAATTGGATAAACTCTCCGCGAGCCGTGCAAAAGCGATAGCCAGTTATATGGTTAAAAAAGGCGGCATAGATCATGCGCGTATTTTTATTTTAGATACCAGAGTCACGGAAAATGCAAAAGATGAAGCTTTGAATTCGCAGTTATCGATTAAGGTGAAGTAAAGTGGGGCTAGCAATTTAATATGGGGCACTTAGGGTTATCGCACTGCGTACCCTTTGTTAGTTTGGGGAGTTATAGCAGTTCCCTAAACTAGTCAAATTCCCATCTAGGTGAAACAGCAGTATTTTTAAGTAAGTCAAAGACCACATTTCCCGATTCTATAAGATAAAAAATATCAAGCTCTCCTTGTTTCCAGCGTGTATAGCTGATTAAATCAGCATCATAAATACCGTGTAATGACTTATTATCCCCCTTAAAGTCTTTATTTAGCTGTTCTGTGCGTGCATAAACATACACAGAAAAAAACGTATAATTTTCTGATCCTTTGGCTTGTATCGCTGCTAACCGTTTTTCTAATGCTTCTCTAAATAGCTTATTCTGCCAATTTTTACGCTCAGTGAAAAAATAATAAATAGTATTTTTTTCGACATCTTGAGCTATAAACTCATATTGGTATGGGCTCAATGGGCTAAGGTTTATCATAACTGTTTCTGGTGTAGCTGCTAATGATTCTAGAGAATGGCTTGCGCAAGCAGAAATTAAGAGAAAAATAAATAAGACACTATAATTCAAAATAAACATTTTTTTGCTTAAATCGCTCTACCACTAAGAAAAACACTTCGACTCATTTCAGTGATAAAAGGTCTGCATTTTCGATAGTGTTGTAAAATATACCATGCCTTAAATTGATCACCTGTATGGTATTTTGGAAATATATCATCGCCATGTTTTTTAATATCTTCCCAATCAAGTCCAAAATGATCATAGAAAGTATACTTTAGTGTTGCATTCCAGTGGCTATAACGACCAGAGTCACTAACAGAAAAGTTGATTAACTCTGCTTTAGCACTCCATACTTGGTGGACGGTAATTCCTAAACCAGTCGCTTTATCTAAAAAAGAAGAAAAGTTAAGCAAATTCATTGATACTGGTTTTATGGTGTGTGGGTTATAAAGTGCTAATTTTATAATCGCTTGAAGTTCTTTGAGGAATGCCTGATGGTAGCTAACAAATGCAGAATTATTTCTAATTTCATCATTAAGTAATTCGCTTGTATAATTTCCTTTTGTACCTTTGATAAATTTGTCTAGCATTTCTAATGCAACGGTTTCCATATCGCCCATGGAAAGAGAGGTCATTAAACTCCGCATATAGGCTTGTAGCTCAGTATCTGATTTTTGAAACATAGAGTCCTCTTTTATTTTAGCCGATTTTGCTGGCATATCTCCATATTGCATGTCTTCTGCAGCTGTTCCATCAAAATTTCTTCCTGGATTGCGTTTAGCTAAGCCTACAAGGATTAAGGCAGGATAGGCGTTTCCCGTCAATTTTAATCCAATTACACCCGGCTGAGGAGACAATTGAAGACAAGTTGTTCCTGTGTCCATGATTGTCGTATACCCTTGTTCACCTAAAAATCTACAACTTGCCATCATTTACCTCCTTAGACGATAAAAAAATATTTTTTTAATATCATCCTCGCTTTTGCCTCTTATTTCAACATCTTCATTTCATCCGTTAATTATCCATCATTCGTCAGTTTCTCAGTGCTCAGTGAATGGAGACAAACACACCACACGAAAACCAATACTGTAGCGACGGAGATCTGGGGTGAGCCTGAGGCGAAGGGCACAACGCGAACTCATTGAATTGAGAAGCCAAGAGCCGCCGCGCAAAACGCGACTATCACCGCTATTATCACTATCAATCATTTCAGGTGATTCATATTTATTTAAACACCATTCCCAAACATTGCCAGCCATATCTAAAACACCATAAGGTGACGCGCCTTGTTGAAATACTCCCACGGCTGTAGTGGCTTGCAAGCCTTGTTCTTCATTAGTATTAGCATAGCCAGACTGGTATAGCTCCCCCCAAGGATATTCCAACCCCGCCGTCCCTCTAGCCGCTTTTTCCCATTGTTGTTCAGTGGGTAGGCGGATAGCTAGTCCTAATTGCTCAGTAAGCCAGCGGCTAAAAGCAACGGCTTCATACCAGTTCACTGTCTCTCGTGGACGGTTAGAATGCGACCAACGTGGTTCTTTTGGTTCTGGTTTTATTAAACCTTGCCAGTAGCGCTTATCTTGATAGCCCCCTGCATCCATAAAGCTTTGATACTGGCTGTTGGTAATTGGGTAACGGCTGATATAGAATTTTTCTAGGTGCAAGGTTTGTTGAGACTCTTTTTCACCATAGATAAACTTCGCTGCTGGAATCTCTACCCAGTCTATATCGGGCAATAAAATGGTTTTCTGTTGCCGTAACTCGTCGACAGCTTCGATAGTGTGCTTAGCATTAGAAAGCATGTTGTTTTTTGGGGGGGGAGGAAGGTACTGGGCAAGTATTATATATAGCTTGGGCTAAAACATGAACCCCAATAGCCAATCTAGCTAAGTAATTGGTATGAAATGTATCACGCACATTCCTTAAAAGGCTGACTTATGCTACTATTCAAAGGGCAAAAGTGCCGTAGAGTGCTATTAGCTGTTTGATAAAAATAATGAGGACTAAATATGACTGAAGTAATTTATTTGCTAACCATTTCTTATGCTGTGTATGCGATTGATCAGATTGTTGGCTTAAAATATATCATTAAGAAAAAATGGTCAGATTTTGAAAAATTTAATAAATAAGTGTTCATAAAATCTAAATTTAAAGCCGCATGGTGGTTAAATAACCCTCACTTGCAAACCCTATTTCCCGCTTTATTACGTCAAGTGCCTACTGTTGATTTAAGGCGTGAACGTTTAACCACTGATGACAATGATTTTATTGATATAGATTTTTGTGGCTCAGGCGATCAGCCTTTAGTGATCCTCTTGCATGGTTTAACAGGGAGCGCACAGTCTAAATATATTCTAGGCTTACAACACGCTTTGTTAAAACAAGGCTTGCGCAGTGCGGCATTGAATTTTAGAGGCTGTAGTGGCGAATATAACCATTCTTCGCGCTGTTATCATTCGGGGGAGACGGGTGATATAGATTTTCTTTATCGTACTTTACG
>WTCM01000099.1 GCA_013138595.1 Methyloprofundus sp.
AGCGCTGTAAGCTCCTTTATTTACTAGGGTAAATACGCAACTTTGTCAGAGTCGCATTAAGTGAGCTTACGCTTTTATTATCAGGGTGAGGTTGTTTTTCTCCGCGATAGCGGCTTCGTCCAACAAGCTCACCAGCAAGATCATCATTTGACCCTTCAATAGTAACGGTATCTAAAGACGTATTAAAATCTAATAATTTAAGGCAACGCCTAGCTGCCCAGCGATAATGAAATATATCACCTTCTCTGGAGCAACTAACGGAATTATATTTTTCTGCCATAAATTTGATCCTCCCTAAATTATAATTATATGCTGACTTCCATCATCAGATGTCAAAACGAGAGCTTAATTTACCGATATAAATAGCTCTTCTACCAAGCTATTTTTTTCAGCAATCAAACACCGCATAAACAACAGTATATTTCTTACCTCCTACCCCACTGCCACTAACTCGCCTACCCCAGAATACTCCTCAATCCATCCCATCAACTGCTCTGCTGGAATCGGCTTGGCGATATGATAGCCTTGCGCTATATCTGCCTCTAAGCCAGCGAGTTGATCAAAAATCGCTTGGTTTTCTACCCCTTCTGCTACCACTTGCAATTTAAGTTTTTGTGCTAATAAAATAGTCGCTTCTACAATCGCTTGTGCTTCGGGATCATGTTCGATTTTACTGACAAAACTCATATCTATTTTGAGCTCGGTAAAGGGCGCTCTATATAATTGCACTAAGGAAGAATATGCGGTGCCAAAATCATCAATGGATAAACGAAAACCGTGCATACGCATACGAATTAAACTTTCCAAGGATTTGGAAAATTCTTCCATAATGCCATTTTCAGTAATTTCTATAATTAACTGCGAGGGGTCTAAACGATGCTGGCGCATGACTTCTGCTAGATCATCTGATAGTGCCTGGGATTTTAATAATCTGGCGGGCATATTAATAGACACAGAGTAGTGTAATTGCTGCTGCTGCCATAAATCCGTCACTTGGCGTAACATACTCCATGTTAATTCATACATCAGCTCATTTTCTTCAGCGATAGGAATAAAGCACTGCGGGCTAATCACTCCTTTTTGCGGATGTAACCAACGCGCTAAGGCTTCAAAACCTAATATCTCCCCCGTCTTAAATGAAATTTGTGGTTGAAAATACGCCACAATATGCCCTTGCTTAATCGCCAGTGCTAAGTCCTCAGCACTAAGTTCTCCTGCGATACAGTCTGACACACTCGGCGGCTGTTGCTGATTTTTCAGTAAACCACTTAAAATATCTTTTAAGGCACGCGGAAGAAAGGGCTTTTGTAATACGGCAACAACTTTTAGCTGATATTCTTCAGCTAACTCTTGCGCTGAATGTAGTACCGTCGCATCAACGCCACTAACTAAAATCAATCTAAATGATTTGTCCTGAGTCGCTAAAAACCGAATAATTTCAACGCCATCCATATCTGGCATCATTAAATCTAAAACAATGACACTTTCATTTTCAATGTCTTGCTTAATAAACGCATACCCATCCTGATAGTCAGTACATTGAAAGCCTACGCTACTCGCAATATCACAGATATACGCTCCTACATTAGCTTCATCATCAATCACGATTAAATTTGGTTTGTTCATAGTCGCCGATCTTATTATTTTTATATTAGGGCTGCTGCAGTTTCATTGCTGCATCAATTTCTGGCTGATGCGCTTTAATATGTTCGCTATAAGCACTGTCCATATTGACAATATGTGCAATCAAATTCTGCTCTAAAAAACTTAACATTTCAGTGTGTTGAAAAGAACCTGGATCATCTTTTAAGACTTGTATTTTTGTTTCTAACTGCTGAAGAATGATTTCATGTACCTGCTTATGATTTTCATAAAAAGGGTAGTGACACACGCATAACACCCACTCTTCTAGCTTAAAATGTTGCTTTGTTGAGACTAATACCTGTTGTAACAGCACTGTGACCTGTTGCTCAGTATAAGCGTCTGTTGCTAGCAGTTTTTTATAGTTGTTTAGGGTCGCTTGTAAATCCTCATGTTCCTTAGCTAAAGTATCTGCCTTGGACTCTAAAGGGGAAAGCTGCAAGGCAATTTTATCTACCACTAATATCTGTTGCTCAATTTTCAATAGTCGTGCAATATCATGCCCCAACTCTTTTTTAGTATAGGGCTTTGCCAATAAGTCATAGTGATAATCTTGCTCACTATGTTCTTCCCGTGCCCCCCCTGAAAACCCTGAGGTTAACAAAATTTTTATCTGTGGGTACTGTTCAGTCACCTGCTCAGCGAGCTCGTAGCCGTTCACTCCACCAGGCATTATAATATCACTAAAAACCAAGTTAATAGTAGGGTCTTTTGCTAAAACTTGTAAAGCTTCTTGCGCTGTCGCTGCGGTGACGGTCCGGTAGGATAATTTATGCAAATAAGCCACGGCTAATTCCCTCAGTTTAGGCTCATCTTCAACGACTAATATTTTTTCCCCTTGTCCACTGACAAGCACAGAGACTTGTAATGCTTTAGCTTTAGCCTTATCCTTAGTTTTCGACCTTGTTTCAACACAGTAAGGCAATAAAAGATAAAAACTCGTCCCCGCGCCCTGTTTACTACTAAAGGTAATTTGTCCCTTACTACGTTGAGCAAAACTATACACCATAGAAAGCCCTAGCCCTGTTCCTTTTCCATTCGCTTTCGTGGTAAAAAAAGGATCAAAAATTCGCTCTTGCACGGCTTTAGGAATTCCTCCCCCCGTATCCGTAATGGAGAGTTGTACAAAATTGCCTAGTAGGGCATTAGGCTGATTGACTGCATAACTTTTATCAATCACTCGAATATGTGTTTTAAAGGTGAGTATGCCCCCTTGTGGCATCACATCTCTGGCATTAATCACTAAATTTAAAATTGAATCAACCAAATCACTACGATTGGTCTTAATCATGCATTTTTTCTTGCTTAAATAATAATTAAGCTGAATTGTTGGAGTAATAGAATGTTCAATCATATCGCGCACCTCTAGCAGGACTGCATTAAGATCTAACTGTTCTGTTTGTACTTGACGGTGTCTAGCAAAATTGAGCAATTGACGCGATAGATGTATACAATGTTGCGTGGCTCTAGTGGCATTATTCACCCACTCCTGTTCAGCACTTTTAATCGTAACTGCTTCATCAAGAAAAGAAAGATAGCCTTGTATGACACCTAGTTGATTATTAAAATCATGGGCAATCCCCCCTGTTAATTGACCCACAGCTTCCATTTTCTGCGCTCTACGCAGCAGTTTCTCCTGTTGTAATTGCTTAGATATGTCTTGAAAAGAACACAAATACCGCTGTTCTTTTTCATTCGACTCGTCCTCTAAATCAACAATAGAAACACGAATAGGAAAGACACTTTTATCCTTTTTAAGCCCTTCTAATTGAATCGCATTACTTTTTTGTTGTAAATTGATCTGTGGAATTAATTGCGTAATCTCTAGCCCAACTAACTCATGCCTCGCATAGGCAAAAAGCGTTACTGTAGTATTATTAATCATTAAAATGATGCCGCTTTTATCCATCGTGAGCACCCCTTCATCTAAACTATTTAGAATATGGCTTAATTTTTTCTGATAATTATTCAGTTGTTGCTCTCTATAACGAATCGCCTTTTGCATCAAATTAAAATCATGGCTGAGCTGCCCTAGCTCATCACTACGATTTAAATCACTGCCTAATCTCAATAGGCTAGAGGGATCCCTTTCTTCTGTCGTGCGATTATCAAACGTCCCTGTTAATTGACGTGAAATAGTCCGTTCAATAATATCCCGTAGTTGTCGAATGGCATGCGTTAAACCACTTGCCATCACCCAAGCAAATAAAATACCCACGATAATAGCGATTAACATATACAGCATGCCTTTTTGAATAACTACCTCTAGGTTATTCGCAATCGCATTGCGCCCTAAAGCGACCCTTGCCCAGCCTATATGTTGCTGCTTAATTCGAATCGGTATAGCGACATCAATTAAATGGCTGTTTTCAACTAATAGTATAGGCTGTATAGCCGCTGTTAATAACTTTAAGCTACTACGATCAGACACATACATACCGACTTTATTACGATCACTATAACCTAAGACCTGCCCTTGCTGATTTAACAACATCACATAACGTAGCTCTGGATAATGAGCGTATGCCTGAATCACTTCTTCAATACCAATCAAATCATTTGCTAATACCCATGAGGTACTTGCCGCCGATAAGGATTCGGCTAAGGCAAAGACTTGTTGCGTATTTTGTTCAATTAAAAATTCATGTTGCCGCTGAACTAAGTCGTATACAAATAAACTCATTAAAATAGCATGCACGCCTGCAATGCCTAGAATTAACTGGCGCATTAAAGACTTGGTAAAGAAGCGATTAATAAAATTAAGCATACGCTAACACCTTCATTTTAAAGGTTGTTGATGGCTAAAACTAGGCTGATATTCATTTGCCTCAAGGGTAGGTTCAATTTGCGTATTGATCCATATATGAATCCCTTGCTGATAATAATTTGTCAGCCATAAGACACAGACCAATAACAACAAGATAAACAATGATATTTTGACAGGCGCTCTATACATATCTCCACCTTCCTTAATTAAACATCTGTATCTAGTGGTAAAACCAGTTGAAAACAACAGCCCTCGCTAGAAGCAGATTCTATTGTTATTTCCCCACCTAAACGCTGTAGCATTTTATAAACCAGCGCCAAACCTAAACCCTTACCTGAAAATTCTTCAGAACTGTGCAAACGGCGTAAAGGAATAAATAACTGTTCCATCAGCGCCTTATCAAAACCTACCCCATTATCTTTAATTTGCAAAACAAACTGCCCTGCATGCTCTATTTGGCTAATTTCAATTCTTGCTACCGATTGATATTGTGTGAATTTCCAAGCATTCGCTAATAACTCTTGCAAAACTTCTTGTAACAATTCAGCATCGCTATACACTTGCATATCCGTCGCAATTACCACTGTCACCTCGCGTTGCGGGTGTGCTAATGTTAATTGCTGCACAAGTTCTGTCACTGTCGCTGTCACATCAATATGACTTAAAGTTATATCTGCCCCTGATACCCTAGATAAACGCAGCAAGCCATCAATAGAGTCCGTTAAATAACCCGCATTACTATAGACCCTGTTTAATAGCCTTGCTCCCCGCTCCCCAAGTTCTTCTCTGTAATCACGCAATAACATTTCAACAAAGCCATTCATAATCGTTAAAGGACCTTTTAAATCATGTGAAACAGAGTAAGTGAAACTGTCTAATTCTTTATTTAAGTCACGGATGACTTGCTGCTGTTTTTGAACTTGCAACTGCAATTGCCTGACTTCCTGCTCAGTCAGTTGTGATTTTTTGCTTAAAGGACTCAGTAAAATATTGTTCATGCTTCCGTCCAATAGATTTGATTTTTACCTAATTTTTTTGCTTGATACATTGCCTTATCAGCACTTCCAATCAAACGTTCTAAAGTCTTATTAGACTCATTAAATGCAGCAATACCAATACTTAATGTGGTGTTTAATGACTGATGATTAGCAAGCTCCAGAACTTGAGCCGCCGCCAAAGCTCTTAATCTTTCTGCCAATTCAGCGGCTTTATCAATAGGCGTTTCGGGTAAAATAATCAGAAACTCTTCCCCTCCATAACGCCCAATAATATCGATTTCACGCATGGATTTTTGCATCAGTTCCGCTAAATTAATTAACACAGCATCCCCGACTTGATGCCCATGCTGATCGTTCACTTTTTTAAAATCATCAATATCAATAAAGAAAATAGACAGCGGGGTTGTGTACCGAATGGCACGTTTTATTTCTTGATTAAGACATGAAATTAATTCACGATGATTCATCAGATTTGTTAAGGGGTCATGTGTTGAAAGTAACTTAAGTTGTGTTTCAAGTTGTTTGCGTTTATCAATATCCCGAATAATACCAATTCCTGTCCAATTATCTTTGATCAACACGGATGAAATCGAAACTTCTACCATTAAGTTGTGAGCATTTTTCATGCGTAGAGAAAACTCAAGTGCACACAATATTTTAGCCTCTTTAGGATGGGCTTTAGAGCCACTCAATTTTTGCCCGCAAGCCACTTGTAACTCAACAGGCAAAAACAAATCAACAAAACGCTTAGCGTAAACCTCAGTCACGCTATACCCTGTAATTTTTTCAGCGGCCGCATTCCAAAAATCTATTTTAAAATCGGCATCTAACAAAAAAATACCTTCTTGAGCCGCATTCACAACCACGGATAACTTTTGCTCGGTTTCACGCAACCTTAACTCAACGTCTGCCTGTTCCTTTCTCTGTTGACTATGTCTTAATTCTCGTATGATAGAGGGGATAAGTCTTAAGCGGTGCTGTTTTGAAATATAATCATTCGCACCAGAGCGCATCATTTTGACTGCATTTTCTTCACTGACCTGCCCCGATAACACAATCACAGGTAGATGAGCGGCATAATGCTGCATAATAGATAAGGCATTTTCTGCCGTAAAACCAGGCATTCTATAATCTAATAGTGCAATATCCCAAGCGACTAACTGCTCTAAACTAGCCTGCAAAGCTCCTGCCGAGCAAACGCGCTTAATGGTTGGCTGAAAATTATTTTGCAATAGCTCATCCTCAATAAGAATCAGCTGATCCTCAGAGTCGTCTATTAACAATATATTAATCGCTGTAAAATCGGTCATGTTTATTTTATAGAATATGCAATATTTAAATTAAACCTAGAAAAACCAGTTGCCCACGACCTCTAGCCCTAGCTCTTGATTCCGCGTTCAACTAATTTTTATAGGTTAAGTATACTTAACTGTGATTATTCTAAATGCGATACTTATAACATAATTAGGAGCCACCCAATGAGTGTAAAAAAACATGGTTTATCAATCGGCATAGAAAGAGTGGAAAATAACTTTTTTCTTTCTCTCAAAGCGGTGGGGAAACTGACCCATGAAGATTATCAAGTGATCACTCCAATGTTGGATGCAGCACTAAGTGCAGTGAATCAGGCAAGCATAAAAACCTTAGTGGATGCGACTGAATTAGAGGGCTGGGAATTAAGAGCTGCTTGGGATGATTTCCAATTAGGCTTAAAGCACGGCAGTGAATTTGATAAAGTGGCTATTTATGGTAATAAGCAATGGCAAGAATTCATTGCAAAAGTGGGGTCTTGGTTTATTTCAGGTGAGGTTAAATATTTTGAGGATATAGAATCAGCTTTAGCTTGGTTACATAAAGACTAACTTAGTAAATACTTTGGCTACAACATTGATAGAGGGAGCAAACAGTTTGTAGGGTATGCACCGCATACCTTATGCTGGTAAAAGGTACGCAGTGCGATACCCTACTATAGCCTCACTGCTATTAAGTTAAGCAATAATTCAATGTTAAACAATATGTTATAACGTAGGTTGGATAAGCTTTTTTATTGCGAAGCATTAAAAAACGTCATCCGACAGGGTGGGTTATCCAGAATGTCGGATTTCGTTATCTGCGCTACGCTAGATAAGCTCATCCAACCTACGTGTAATATAGCCTATAAAAAATGCTTAACTACTTTTCCTGATTAAACATTTCAGTAATCGCATAATCAAGGCGTGTTTGTGTCGTTGCCGCACTGGCACCTTCAACCACATTCGCTGTTGCAACGCCTACCCATACCACATAGCCTGTTTTAACATCTAATGCGACTACAATAAGAGCGGCTTTAGGAATATTGGTCGGAATTTCAACATTGGTATTTGGGTCTAATTTTAAGCCCTGTGCCTCCATATCAACCCCTGTAAAAAAGCTCATAGCAATATCTGCCGCAGAACCAGGTACTTTAATGAGAGTCTTTTTCAATAATTCACGTTCAATTAAGGTTTTAATATCCGTTGAAATATTCAAACGTTTGGGTTGCCACTTGCCTTCTGGATCATTTAAAGCTTCTGCCGACCCAATCCAAGCATAGGTCTTATACATATCAATACTCACTTTAGGATCAGCGGCGGCTTCAACCTGTATATCGGATGTATCTACCAAAAGCGCAATAGGCGAAGAAGCACAGGCTGATAATAGCACTGAAAGTGCAAGAATAGCGGCAGGGTAAAATTTTGTCATGGTTATAATTTAGTCTTATGATTAAAAAACACTCACTTTAACTGAAAAAACCGAGCAGTGCCACTAGCAGATGGTGTTTAAAGTTCATAATAAAGGCTTATTATTGAATTCAAGCAATCATATTAAACTCAGTTAATAATTTTAATAAAAACTCTTTCTCATTCTGCTGAATTCTATCGCGCACTTCATAAGGATATTTCGCGACACAAGCGGCAGAAATATCTAAGCAATAATCAACAATATTCATTTTATGATGATCGGCAATACCGCCTTCTCCTGTCACAATTTGATGCAATTCATCCAATAATTTTTGTGCTGGCTGTTTGTGTGCAAAACGATCCAAAAAATCATTTGCATCATCGACCGTCAATACTTGCGATCCTGACGCTTGATCTAAATAGGAAATATGTTCAAGTACAAACTGATACAGAATATTGAGTTCACTTTGCTGATTTTTTCCATCTAACCACATCACCTCAATCAAAGGAATTAACGGTAGAAAGTAAAAATCCGCCTGTTTCAAATCAAATTCGTGTGCAAGCTGTTCAAATCTTTGTTGCTTATCCATAAAGCCTCCTTATATCATTAAGCTTAAGCAACCACTGCTTTCTAAGCTTCCTCTAATCATACCTTAAGCTTGATTAAATTCACATATTCTGAATTTTATAAACCTATAATGCATAACGCTTCTCAGTATGCTATTTACCCTATTGCCCAAGCCAAGCAATAAGTGATAAAAGGGAACCGTACAATCATTATTAAGTTAAACAGCACTAAGTTTATATAAAAGCAAGAAGGAAAAAGATACTTCATACTTAAAAAATCAGCTGTTTAATATTTAAACAGGACATTGACCATGAAACACTCAGCCCTCCACATCAAACAAATCCTTATTACTGCCATTAGTGCCATAGCGATTAGCTCAAGCGCTTATGCCGTGCAGCCCACCACACTCACTAGCAATGGCGTTCCCTTTCAGGCGCTACAAACACAAATAGATAATAATGCAGATTTAATCGGTGAAAATACAGCCGCTCTTACTCTATTAAATACCGAAATATCCAATATTAATACACAGATTAATAATGTCGATAATGCACTCGCTGATTTAAGCCTTCGGGTTCATGATAATACCGCTGATATTAATTCGGCTTTTGGCAGGATTGCCAATAATGAGGATAGCGTTGCTACTTTAAATGACTTAGTCGCGACACATAAAATCGATGTTTTGAGCTTACAAAATGCACTTAAACAGATAAATGTCGATATTTTAGAGATCAACGAACAACGCCAAGATTT
>WTCM01000046.1 GCA_013138595.1 Methyloprofundus sp.
CATAAAATTTGTGAGCGGATAGGGAAAGTAAATCTATCGGTAGCTCGGTTAAGTTTATGGGTAATTTTCCTGCACTTTGTGCGGCATCAACATGTAGGAGTGTCTTGGCTTCTTGGGTCATTTTTGCAATTTCTGGAATGTTTTGAATGACTCCAGTTTCATTATTAACCTGCATAATAGAGACTAATATCGTCTCTTTAGTGATGGCATTTTTTAATTCATCAAGATCAATCAGTCCGCTAATAGTGGGTTTTAAGTAAGTGAGGCTATAACCTTCTTTTTCTAATTGCTTACAAGTATCTAGCACAGCTTTATGTTCGCTGAGGCAGGTAATAATATGCTTATCCTGTGTGCTGCGACTATAGGCTATGCCTTTAATGGCTAAATTATTAGATTCTGTTGCACCCGAAGTAAAGATGATTTCTTTTGCTTTGCATTGTAATTGTTGAGCGATGCTCTTACGTGCGTTTTCAATGGTGGTATCGGCTTGTTCACCAAGCTTATGTTGGATTGAACCAGAATTAGCGAAAATACCTTCTAGGCTTAGGTGTTGCATCATCTGTTCAGCAACGGCAGGGTCAACAGGGCTTGTTGCTGCGTAGTCTAAATAAATCATTTTAGTCATGTTAGAAGGTTTTATAAGGAGTTCTAAAAAAGACTTATTATTAAATTTTAGGCAAAAAAAAGGCTCTAGCGGAAATCCGCTGGAGCCTTTATTAATGTTCTCTAAAAGTGGTGCCTCGGGCCGGAATCGAACCGGCACGCCCAGAAGGCGAGGGATTTTAAGTCCCTTGCGTCTACCAATTTCGCCACCGAGGCATCAAAATCTCTAAGAGAAGTAACTATTATAACCATTAATTATTTTTTGCCTAGTCCTTTGTAACTTTATTTTTTAAGTTTTAATTAAATGATTGTTTCTTAAACGTAATTATTTTTATAAACTTAATATGGAACCCTATAGTAGGGTATGCACCGCGTACCTTTAATTAAGTTAAGCATTAAATTATTATTAAATAAAAAGTTACGATGTAGGCTGGGTTAGATTTGCAAGCGTAGCGTAGCAAACGTAACCCAGCACTTTACGCACATCCAGAAATGCTGGGTTACGTTTTTATTGCTTCGCAAGTAAAAGCTAACCCAGCCTACGGTTTAATCAAATAATTCCCAAACGGGTCTTATGTTTTCAGGGAGTGGAGCGAGCCTGCCTAATTCTACCCATTGGTTTTTGGGGGTATGGAAGTCTGAGCCCATAGAGCCGTATAATTCAAATTGTTTAGCAAACTGGATAACACGGCGCACTTCATCGGGATTACTGCGTGCCGTGATCACTTCTATGCCTTCCCCCCCATATTCTTTAAAGGCGGCGAGAAAACGGCGCATCCAGCTTGCCGTGAGTCTATAGCGCATGGGGTGAGCAACAACGGCGACACCGCCTGCGGCCTGTATCCATTGAATCGCGTTTTCTAGCTCTACCCATTGGGTGCTAACAAAAGCGGGCTTGCCTTGGCCTAAATAGCGATCAAAGGCATTTTGTATGGAGCTGACATGATTATTTTCCAGTAAGAAATTGGCAAAATGCGGGCGGGTAATCATGCCTGTGCCTGCTGAGGCTTGTACGGCCTCCCAAGCACCAGGTATTTTATTTTTCTCTAATTTGGCGGCAATCTTTTTGGCGCGCTCTAGGCGAATGACTTGTAATCGCTGAGTGCCAGCCAGTAGTTCGGCATTATTGGGATCTATATTTAAACCTAAGATATGAAATGGTTTTTTACTCCACTCACAGGAAAGTTCTATCCCTGTGATTAAATTAATATCCTGCTCTGTCGCAGCGAGTTGTGCTTCTGCTAAGCCTGCAACGGTATCGTGGTCGGTGAGTGCAAGTGTATTGACACCGTGCTCCTTGGCGCGTAGCACTAGCTGAGTGGGGCTAAGCTCGCCATCTGAATAGTGCGAGTGGCTATGCAGGTCGTACTTTATCTCTGTCATTGTTGATATTCTCCATACAATTTTGCATATAAGCCATTTTGATTGATTAATTTATCATGACTGCCTTGTTCGCAGATTTTGCCTTCTTCAAAGACATACACATGGTCGGCTTGTTTTATTGCACTCAGTCGATGCGCAATAATAATGGTAGTGCGTTCGTTTAAAAAACCAGCTAGTGCAATATGTAGTTTACGTTCAGTTTCGGTATCCAGTGCCGAGGTCGCTTCATCCAGTACCACAACGCTAGGTTTTGCAACCACCATACGCGCAATGGCCATACGTTGACGTTGCCCACCTGAGAGACGCATCCCTTGTCGCCCCACTATTGTTTCTAGCCCTTTATCTAAGTTTTCGACCGTTTCTTTTAATTGTGCGATTGCTAGGGCATTCCAGAGTTCTTGGTCGGTGACTTGTTTACCTAAAGCAAGGTTTTCACGAATCGTATCATTAAATAGGATAGGGTGCTGTAAGACGGTGACCACGTGTTCACGTACCACATCTAAGCCAATCTCTGTGATAGGCACATGGTCATAATAAATCATCCCGCTTTTAGCTGGGTAAAGCCCTGTGAGTGTTTGAATCAGTGTTGATTTACCTCCGCCGCTAGCACCCACTAGGGCAATTTTATCCCCTGCTTTAATGGAAAGATTGATGCCTGTGAGGATTTCATCTTGTTCTGTTCCGTAGTTAAAGTGTAAGTCTTGAATATCCACACTGACGGTTTTTTGATCGCTAAAAGGATTGCTTAGGGTAGGGTAGATAGGTTCTTGTTCTAAGGTTTGCAGGCGATTAATACGCGCTAATGCAGCTTTTGCAGCAAAGAAAGAGTATTGAATGCTGAGGATTTCTTGTACAGGTGCCATCATAAACCAAAGATAACCGAATACGGCGAGCATTTCACCGATACTTAAATCTGAATACAGCACCATGAGCATTGCGGCGGCACGAAATATATCAAAACCAAATAGAAAAATAAGAAAGCTAAAGCGCGTGACCGCATCGCTTTTCCATGCAAATGCAGTGGAATGTTGTTTAACCTCTGCGGCAGATTTAATCAGTTTCTTATAATAATGGGGTTCGCGGTTGCTGACACGGATTTGTTGAATGGCTTCTAAGGTCTCTGAAAGTGCTTGTTGAAAAATAGCGTAGGCATCATTTTCTCTTGCCTTCAGCGTTTTTACTTTTTTGCCTAAACTACGCGCAAAGAAAATCACCACGGGATTAAGTAATAAAATAAATAAACCTAACTGCCAGTGCATCCATAGCAATATAATAGCGGTTCCAATAATCGTTAGGCTAGCAACTAGAAGCTTACTGGTAGTACTACCGATAAAAGTATCTAAGGTGTCTAAGTCAGTGACTAGGTGGGAGATAACGGTGCCACTGCCTAAGCTTTCATATTCCGCCATGGAAATATGCTTTAGGTGATTGATTTGTCTGCGGCGAATTTGAAAGATTATATCTTTAGAAATACGTGAAAATTGACGTGACTGAATGATATTAAAGATAATACCCAAAATTCGTAAAGATAAACTAATGAGTAGAATCGCACTAATATAGAGCACTGGAATATGCCAGTGACTAGGGGTATATTGATTGATGAATGCAACGATTTTACCAGGATGGTTTAATAATACTTCATCGACTAATAAGGGCATTAACAGTGGCACAGGTACAGTGGCTAAAGTCGCTAAAACGGCAAGTAAATGGGCAGATACTAGCTCTTTTTTATGTTGCTTAATAATGCCGAAAATATAAGCCCAAGTGTATTGTTCATTATTCGGCGGTTGTTGATTTTGCACAGTTTGATAAGCCTCGTCAGCATTTTGGGGCACAAGCTTTATCGGAACTCTACGTTAAGCATAGGTTCCTGCTAAAAGAATGCAGGAATGACGGCTTTTGTATTGTTCAGATAATGAGAAGTTATGCATTTTGGGGTTACGCTAAGCCGTTTATTATAACGGGTATTAAATTTTAGGATAAGGATATAGTTTAGGAATTAAATGATGTGGATTAAATTTTATCAATTAGTATTATTGGGAACTTTGTTTTTTCCCGCTTTTGAAGCTGCGGCTGGTAATTTAGAACAACAGCGACTGATTTTTTTACAAGCTGAAAAGACTATCAAAGCGGCATCAAAAGAAGAGTTTGCGGTTATCAGCTCAAATTTAAAAGCTTACCCCTTGACTCCGTACTTGGAATATCAATGGTTAGGAAAGCATTTAGCTGAAACGGTACAGGTTCAAGCTTTTTTACGTAATAATAAATCATCACGTTATGCGGGTAAATTGCGCCAACAATGGCTAAACTATTTATATAAAAAGCAGCAATGGGCAGATTTTGTTCAATTTTCAAAAAGCTCTAAGCGTAAACAGCAACAATGTCGTTATCAATGGGCGCAATATCAGCTAAACCGTAAAACGATTGCCCTGACTGCGACTAAAAAAATCTGGCTAACAGGGCGTTCTTTACCTAAAGACTGTGATGCTTTATTAGCTAAATTTACGCAGTCGAAATTTTTAACACAAAAACTCATTTGGCAGCGTTTTGAACTTGCAGTGAAGGCAAAGCAATTGACTCTTGCAAAATACTTAAGCGGAAAGTTGAGTAGTGAAGCCAAGAAAAAACAAGCGAATATATGGCTAAAAGTAGTTAATCAGCCTAGTCGTATTGCCAGCCCTGATTTTTTACAGGGCATTGCCCAGCCACAGCACTTAGCAATGCGCATTTATGCCATGAAGCGTTTGATTTCTGATGATGTGGATAAGGCGATGTTGACTTGGGCAGAGCAAAAGCGGCTTTATCCTTTTAATCAAGTGCAGTTAAATCGTACTGATACGGCGATTGCGATGCAACTTGCATTTAATAAATCGGAGTTGGCTTACGGCAAATTTACCCAATTAAAATATCATACGGCAAGCACTCGAATATGGACAGTGAGAGCGGCTTTAATTGAACATAATTGGACGCATGTGCAGAGAGCGCTAAACAAGTTGTCAGCTAAGCAAATGGCTAAAGAGCGCTGGCGTTATTGGCAGGCACGCGCTTTTGCTGAAACGGGGCAAAGTCAAAAGGCAAACACGATTTATCAGAAATTAGCCAAAGAGCGTAGTTATTATGGTTTTATGGCGGCTAATTATTTACAGCAAGACTATAGCTTAGATGATAAGCCGATTGTGCTTGATGAATTGAAAAAGATGGCTTTATTGGCGACGAAAAAGTTTAGGGTAGTGCAAGAATTTAGAGCGATACAAAGAGAAAATAAGGCGCAAGCTAATTGGTGGAATGCGCTTAAAGGATTGTCTAAAAAGCAGGTTTTATTAGCCGCTAAAATTGCTCAGCAATGGCAATGGAATAAACATGCCATCTTAACCGTGGCAAGAGTCAGGCATTGGAGTGATGTAGAGTTGCGTTTCCCTGTTGATTTTGTTGGTATGGTCAATAAAAATGCGCAGTTACAGCAATTAGAGCCCGCGATTATTTACGCTTTAATTCGTAGAGAAAGTATGTTTGATGAAGCGGCACGTTCACCTGTGGGAGCCTTAGGTTTAATGCAAGTGATGCCTAGGACGGGAAAACAAATTGCTAGACAGATTAAATACCCTTGGCGTTCTACATCGGTCTTATTGCATGCCGACACTAATGTGAAATTCGGGGCTTATTATATTAAGCAGCGTTTAAATGAATTTGATGGGCGCTTTGCTTTAGCGGCGGCTGCTTATAATGCAGGACCGCATCGCGTGGATAAGTGGCTGAAAATGCACCGTGATTATGATGCTGATATTTGGGTGGAAACTATTCCTTTTAAAGAGACGCGAGCTTATGTCGCAGCGGTATTGAGTTACGCCTTGATTTATCAAAAGCGTTTAGGGGAAGGGAGCTTGACGATGGCTGATTTTATGCGCGATATTCAGCGTGTAGAGTAGATGGGGATGTGACAAACTCATCAACCTTGTTTATTTGCCAATCTATTCATTTCACTTAGTGTAGTAGTTCTGTGGCTCTGCAGAAAAGTCAGAAAGCCCTGATAAAATGTTCTACTACCTACTAATTACAAGGTATAATAAATAGGTTTACACCTCATAATTATAAAAAAGAGATAGGATTTGGGAATGCAAAATCAGAACAGTTACTCTCGTGAAGAGTTATTAGAATCTGGAAATAATGGTCTATTTGGCCCAGGTAATGCTAAATTACCATTACCTAATATGCTAATGATGGATCGAATTTCTCTTATCACCGATGAAGGTGGTGAGTTTGGTAAAGGAGAAATCGTTGCTGAATTAGATATTAATCCAGACTTATGGTTTTTTGATTGTCACTTTCAGGGCGACCCTGTTATGCCTGGCTGTTTGGGGCTAGATGCAATGTGGCAGTTGGTTGGCTTCTTTTTAGGCTGGAAAGGTGGTCCAGGTAAAGGACGTGCTTTAGGAGTGGGTGAAGTAAAATTCACTGGACAAGTTTTACCTACCGCTAAAAAAGTGATTTATCGTGTGCAATTAAAACGCGTTATTATGCGTAAATTGGTGATGGGAATTGCGGATGCAACAATGGAGGTTGATGGTAAAGTGATTTACACAGCAAAAGATTTACGCGTAGGTTTATTTACAAATACAACAAACTTCTAAGAGGCGAGTTATGAAAAGAATAGTTATAACAGGGCTAGGAATTGTTTCTAGTATTGGAAATAACAGTGAAGAAGTTCTTGCATCTTTAAAAGAGGGAAAATCTGGCATTAGTTTTGCCGAAGATTATAAAGAGCTAGGATTTCGTAGTCATGTACGCGGGGCAATTGATATTAATTTAGAAGATTTTATCGATCGCAAAGTAAAACGCTTTATGGGTGATGGCGCAGCATTCAATTATATTGCCATGCAACAAGCCATCACTGACGCAGGTTTGGAGGAAAGTGAAGTCTCTAATGTGCGCACAGGTTTAATTATGGGCTCAGGCGGGCCATCAACATCAAACCTTGTTGCAGCAGCAGATATTTTACGTGAAAAAGGATTAAAACGTGTGGGTCCTTATATGGTTCCTAGAACCATGTCGAGTACTAATATTGCTTGTTTAGCTACACCGTTTAAAATCAAAGGGATTAATTATTCCATTACTTCAGCTTGTGCCACTAGTGCGCATTGTATCGGTAATGCAATGGAGCAAATACAGATGGGCAAACAAGATATTGTGTTTGCAGGCGGTGGTGAAGAAGTGCATTGGACAATGTCAGTATTATTCGATGCTATGGGAGCCATGTCATCTAAATATAATGATGCCCCAACAACCGCTTCAAGAGCTTATGATTTAACCCGTGATGGTTTTGTTATTTCGGGTGGCGGTGGTGTTTTAGTGCTTGAAGAGTTAGAGCATGCGAAAGCGCGTGGTGCAAAAATATATGCTGAAATCACAGGTTACGGTGCCACATCAGATGGTTATGATATGGTGCAACCGTCAGGTGAAGGTGCGATTCGTTGTATGCAACAAGCAATGGCAACCACTGATGGCAAAGTTGATTATGTGAATGCGCATGGAACCAGTACGCCTGTCGGTGATGAGCGTGAAATTGGCGCATTACGTGAAGTGTTTAGTGGGGAGGATATGCCTTATATTACCTCGACTAAATCTTTAACAGGTCATGCATTAGGCGCGGCAGGTGTGAATGAGGCGATTTATTCTATCTTGATGATGAAAAATAATTTCATCAGCGCATCCGCTAATATTACTGAGTTAGACCCTGTTGCAGAAGGCATGCCGATTGTTACGCAACGTAAAGATGATGTAGTGTTAAACACCTTAATGTCGAATAGTTTTGGCTTTGGTGGAACTAATGCATCGTTGATTTTTCAGCGTTATAACGGTTAACCCCTGTAGAGCGGACTTCAGTCCGCAAGTTTAGCAATGGTTACAATCCTAAAGGCGAGGCAATGCGTAAGCAGTGCCTCGCCTTTTGTTGTTTTTAAGAAGAGTTTTTATGGCTAATGCAAAAAAAGATCGTACGGAAATAAATAAATTACATAAACGTATACGTAGAAATGTAGGGACTGCGATTGCTGACTTTAAGATGATTGAAGAAGGCGATAAAGTGATGGTATGTTTATCGGGCGGTAAGGATTCTTACACCTTATTAGATATTTTATTGCACCTACAAAAAACAGCACCGATACATTTTGAGATATTAGCGGTTAATTTAGATCAAAAACAACCTGGTTTTCCTGAACATGTACTGCCTGAATACTTGGAAAAATTGGGTGTGCCTTATCATATTATTGAAAATGATACCTATAGCATCGTCAAGCGGGTTATTCCAGAAGGGCAAACTACTTGTAGTTTATGTTCAAGATTACGTCGTGGCTCCTTGTATGGTTATGCGAAAAAACAAGGCATTACTAAAATTGCTTTAGGGCACCATCGAGATGATATTTTAGAAACCTTCTTTTTAAATTTATTTTACGCCGGTAAATTAAAGGCAATGCCGCCCAAATTACGCAGTGATGATGGGCAGAACATGGTGATTAGACCGCTTGCTTATTGTAAAGAAAAAGACATAGAGCAATATGCAGAGTATAAAGAATTTCCGATTATCCCTTGTAATTTATGTGGCTCGCAAGAGAACCTACAGCGTCAAGCGATGAAGAAAATGCTAGAAAACTGGGATAAAAACACGCCAGGGCGTGTCGAAAGTATCTTTGCCAGCTTGCAAAATATTGCGCCTTCACAATTGGCTGATAAGGAATTATTTGATTTTGTTGGTTTGCAGTTAAACTCTTCCGTAGAGAGTGAGGAAGACGTTTTTGCTAGTGATTCAGCGGGTTTAGGGATTTTACAGTAGTAAATCTCACCCAGATAGATAATCATAATTATAGTGAGCTATATACTTAAAGAGGGGTAAGCAGCCTGTAGGGTATCGCACTGCGTACCTTATTATGCTGTCGAAAGGTACGCGGTGCGATACCCTACTATAGTGTCCCGTCTTAAATTGATAGCCGTTAATTTCATGCAGCAAAAAAACATAATATGAGCGTATACCAAGCCAAAGATTTTATTCAAACTCAAGAAGGGCTTATTTTTGCCGTGGTTGAACAAGGCTTAGAAGAGGGTAAAGTCTTGTGTTTTTTACGCTACCAATTAGTAGGCGATTGCTGGAAAAAATTAGCCACTGAAGCAGCGAATGCATTACTTAAACAGCGGTATCCCCACTATTTATTTTATTCAAAAGAAAAATCAGCGCATTTACATGCTGTGTTAGTGGCAGATATTGTGATTCATCACCAGCCACAGCAGCGATTGCAGTTACTTTTAGCGCAGCCGCCACGAGATAAAATAGAGCAAGATTTAATTGATTTATGTGCACTGTTTAAAGCTCAAGGCATAGCGTTGCAAGATTTAGGAGTAACAGGTTCTGTTTTAATCGGCGCGCAAAATTCAAAGTCTGATATAGATATTGTAGTTTATGGGCGACAACAATTTCATCAACTTAGAGAATGTATTCAGCGCTTGATTACTGAACAACAATTACAGCCATTGGATCAATCGGCTTGGTTAGATTCTTATCAGCGCCGCTCATGTGATTTAAGTTACGACGATTATGTTTGGCATGAACAACGAAAATATAATAAGGCATTGATTAATCAGCGTAAATTTGATTTAAATTTGATTGATAAGCCGATACAGACAGCGATATGCACTTATCAAAAACACGCTTCTATGGTGATTCAAGCCTCTGTATTAGACGCACAATATGCTTTTGATTATCCCGCAAAATTTATCATTCAGCATGATAAAGTTAGCGAAGTGGTATGTTATACCGCGACTTACACAGGGCAAGCAGAGCAGGGCGAGTTGATTGAAGTGTCAGGGCAGTTAGAGCAGTCTAGTACAGGTACAATGCGGCTATTAGTCGGCTCAACACGCGAAGCAGAAGGCGAATATATTAAGGTTATTCATGCAACTGTTGACTGATTTCAACGCCGTTATTTTTGATATGGATGGCTTAGTGCTGGATACTGAAAGCACATATTTTAAAGCATGGCAGCAAGCCGCGGATAAGCTGGGTTATCATATCAGTGATGATTTTTGCTTAGACTTATCAGGGCTGCCTTTTACGCAAATAGACCTAAAACTTAAGCAGTATTTGTCTCAGGCATTTCCATTTGATAAATTTTATCACTTAAGCTCTGAGCTTTGGCGAAAAACGGTGGAAAAGGAAGGGATTGCCGTTAAAAAAGGAGTATATGAACTGATTCAAGTTCTAGTCGAACAGGATATTCCTTATTGCCTTGCTACGAATAGCCCTGAATTAAATGCGCGTGAATGCTTGCAGTATGCCGCAGCAAGTGATTTATTTACTTTAATGGCATGTAGGGATCATGTACCAGCGCCTAAGCCAGCCCCTGATTTATTTTTACTTGCCGCTAAGCACTTAAAGCAACCGATAGAAAGCTGTCTGGTAATAGAGGATTCATTGACAGGCTTATTAGCCGCAAAAAATGCCAATGCAACTTCTGTGTTGATACCGTCTATGCCAGTTGTAGAGCAACAAGCACTTGATTTAGCAGGGCTGGTTTTAAAGAATTTATTAGAATTGGCAGAGTTATTGAAAACTCACCGATGTTAATATAAATATTAAATTTTTATTAAACAAGGGCTTATGCTGTAGGCTGGGTTAGATTTGCAAGCGTAGCGTGGCAAACGTAACCCAGCATTTTACGCTGAGCGAGAGGGGTATTTACCTCGCCTCAAACATTAAATACTTAGCTGAGAAAGTAGCTTACAGCGAGCTAAGTTTTTAAACGATTAAGCCTTATGTGCATCTAATGCTGCTTGTAAAACTTCTTCTTTTTCATGTGATAATGAGGTTTGAATAATCTGCCCACCTGCGCCTTTTAGTTCTTCTAATACTTTATCAGGTGTTGATTTACGAACTAAAACAAATAATGCTGAATTAGAATCTTGCATATTTTTGGCTAGTTTTTTCATAAAATCATTATCAATCCCTACATCTGACAATGCACCACCAATCGCTCCAGAAGTTGCGCCTACAGCAAAACCCAGTAGTGGGTTTAAAAAGAGTAGCCCAATCAGAATTCCCCAAAAACCTCCATTTAATGCACCCGTGTTTGAAAGGTCATGCATTTGGCGTAGCTGAATTTTACCTTTTTTGTTTTTGACTGTAATGACAGCATCTTCAAGATCAATTAAATAATCTTTCTGCATTTTTAATAGTTTTAATCTAACTTCTTCAGCTTGATGAACATCATCGTAAGCGATCACAATTAATTCTGACATTTATTTTTCTCCTAAATATAGTTCGTCCGCACTTCCATTGCTAGTAAAGTATCCTTATAAGTTATATTTTATAAGGGTTTTAAAGGCTGTGGTATTTTATTTTTTAAATATAAAGTCATGTTTTACCTCACTGTTAGTACTCAATTAGTGTAAATTTTGATTTTTTGATTAATTTCAGTTTATTGAATCTAAAAAAACGCGCTATAAATTACCTTAATAATGAGTCTTATCAACTAACGGCATAGACTCTATAGGTCTTAGTTGACTATATTGAGTTTTCTAACTATTTTATAATTTTCTCTTGAATATATTGCTTTATTACGATGTTCAAATATTCTAGTTAAGCTTATCGGCTTAATGATATTTTATAAAAATACAGAGAATTTAAATATGTATAAAAAATTACAAATTAGTATCTTAATGTTAGTTGCAAGCCTATTTATTCCTAATTTTGCAGTGGCAGCTGAAAAACCTGACGCATCAATCACGATTGAAGCATATTCCATTGCACTAGGTTTTGGTGTTAACTGGGGAACAGGAAAATTAAAATATAAAGGAAAAACTTATAATTTTAAAATAAATGGTTTAAGTGTTGTTGATTTAGGGGCTTCAAATTTAAGTCTTGTAGGTGAAGTTTATGGCTTAGATCATGTCTCTGATTTTGCAGGTACTTATAGTGCTGCTTCTATTGGTATCGCTATTGGTGGCGGTGCTGGTGCATCTATTTTAGAAAACCAACATGATGTAGTTTTAAAAGTGGTCTCTAAAAAAGAAGGCGTACAACTTACTTTAGCAACAGGTGGGCTTAGAATTAAAATTATTGACTAATATTTTAGTGGGTAGGGTAAATACTCTATCCAGTTCAAAATAGTTGTACTTAAAGATACCATTCCTGAAAGAGATGGTATCTTTTTGAACTTAAATTTAAAATGGCACAGAGTTTTCTCTCTAGTGTCTTATATAGGCGCTGACTCCTCAGCCCATACATTGGTTTTTTTTAAAACCTTTAGTTTACCTCTGAATATTAGCGTAAATTATCTTGTTATAATAATAGATTACTCAACACCTCTAGTCTCACTCTTTATTTTATGCCCATACATGCCCCTATTATTAGCTGCCACGATTGTGGGTTATTACAGCAAATAAGCCACATGCCTGAGGACGGTGATGTAAAGTGTTGCCGTTGTGATTCCACTCTGCGTAGACGGCAAAAAGTCGATCCCTTTAAAAGTATTGGACATACACTCGCCTTAGTTATTACCGCGCTTATTTTATGGGTGATTGCCAATGTCTATCCTATTTTGCAGATAGAAGCCGAAGGTCATGCCTTATCCACCACACTGTTTGGCTGTGTTAGCTATTTATTAGATGCAAAAATGTTTTTTTTGGCGGGGCTGGTTTTCCTAACGAGTATCGGCGCACCTTTGATACAGCTAACAGGCATGTTATATATTTTCCTCCCCTTACACTTCCACCGCACACCGCCTTATGCCACAACAGTTTACCGTCTAGTCCATCTAGTCAGAGATTGGAGTATGTTAGAAGTGGTTATGCTAGGTATTTTGGTATCAGTGGTTAAAATATCAGCCCTAGCAACCGTCATTCCTGGGATTGCCTTGGTCGCTTTTAGCTTATTAATCTTATTTATTGCGGCTATTTTAAGCAGTATTAATACAGAAATGATATGGGAACAAGTAGACACACTTGAGCAAAGTAGAGAAACAAAACAATATCAAACAGATACCCAATTAGTTAATTGCCATAACTGTTATTTATTATCTACAGTCAGTGTGGATCATGCTCAGCATGACGAGCAATGTGACCGCTGTGGAACGGCAATACACTTTAGAAAACCAAATAGCTTAAATCGTTGTACCGCACTGGTGATTGCAGCTATCGTATTATATATTCCTGCTAATTTGCTGCCTGTGATGGTGGTGAGTGGTATGGGAAATTCAGAGGGTGATACCATTATTAGCGGAGTTTTATATCTGGCAAGTACAGGTGATATGCCCTTGGCCGTTATTTTATTTATCGCCAGTATCTGTGTACCGATTATTAAATTATTAATTCTTGTCATGTTATTAATCACAGTGCATTTTAAGTCACAGTGGCGACCTAAAGAAAGAACACAGTTATACCGCCTAACCGAATTAATTGGTCGCTGGTCTATGGTGGATATTTTTGTCGATACCTTAATGGCGGCACTTATTCAGATTGAAGGTTTAATGGTGATAGAAGCAGGTATGGGAGCAGTGGCTTTCGGTGCCGTTGTTGTATTAACAATATTAGCCGCAATGGCATTTGATCCCCGATTAATTTGGGATAATATGGAGCAAGTAAATGAGTGAAGCAATGCAAGGGGCGTATAAAAATAATTTGCCTGAAAGTAATATTAAACCTAGACCCCGATTTTCTATCGTTTGGTTAGTGCCTCTGATTGCCATACTTATTGGTGCGTGGATAGGCTTTAAAGCATGGGCTGAAAGAGGGCCACAAATTCAGGTGACTTTTTCCACTGCCGAAGGCTTAGAAGCGGGTAAAACAAAAATAAAATATAAGGATGTTGAAATCGGCGTAATCAGTACCATTAAGGTGAGTGACGATGGTACGCATATTGAAGCCACTGCAGCAATGAAAAACTATATTAAACCTTATCTAACGGATAAAAGCCGTTTTTGGGTGGTCAAAGCACATATAGGAGCTGATGGAGTTTCGGGTTTATCAACTTTATTATCAGGTGCTTATATTACAGTTGATCCTAGCTCTGATGGCAATAAGACAACAAGCTTTGTGGGTTTAGATGCGCCCCCTGTGATTACTAGGGATATTCCAGGTAAACATTTTACACTACAAACCAATGATTTAGCGTCCATACAAAAGGATGTGCCTATTTATTACCGTAAGTTTAGTGTTGGTAAAGTGGAAGGTGTTAAGTTAAATGATGACGGACAGTCGGTAACCG